>DVLQ01000080.1 GCA_018715395.1 Candidatus Coprocola pullicola
GGAGATGCTCTTGGTTATGCTGTTGAGTTTATACAAGACTATGAAATTTTCAAAAAGTACGGAGCCAAAGGCATAACTGAATACTCTTTAGTCAATGGTATTGCCCCTATTTCTGATGATACACAGATGACATTATTTACCGCAAATGGATTATTGATTGGAACTAGAAGAGCAATGACACGGGGGATTATGGCTCCATATCCATATTATATTTCTTTATGCTACAAGGATTGGCTCAAAACACAAATATCTGAAGATTTTGGATTTGAGGCTTCTACGTTTTCATGGCTTAATAATGTTTCTGGAATGAATCATAGTCGAGACCCCCGACGAACTTGTATTGAATATCTTATGAATAACAAATTAGGCTCTATATCTAATCAATAGTAAAGGCTGTGGAGGCATAATGAGAGTTGCGCCCATAGGTCTTTACTTTGAAGATAAAGGATATACAACTGCAGAAATTGATATGATTGGAGCAGAAGCGGCTGCTCTTACACATGGGCATGAACTTGGATATATTCCTGCGGCAATGCTCGTTCACATAATTCACTTGTTATCACATCATTCTAATATGTCTGTTTTAGATGCCGTTGAGAATGCTAAAAAAGCAATGAGAGCTCTTTTTCCCCATGCAGAACATATTAACCGGCTAATAAAATTAACTGATACTGCTATTAAACTTTCCAAAAACAATGAAATCAATGATCTAGATGCCATTTACGAACTTGGTGAGGGTTGGGTTGCAGAAGAGACATTGGCTATTGCAATTTTCTGTTCTATCAAATAGGAACACAATTTTGAGAAAGCCATTATTGGCTCTGTCAATCATAGTGGAGATAGTGGTTCTACCGGTTCTGTGACAGGAAATATACTTGGCGCACATTTAGGTATAAAAGCAATACCGCAAAAATTTCTGGAACAACTAGAGTTGAAAGACGTCATACTGGAAATAGCAGATGATCTTTTTCATGATTGTAAAATTTCTGAATATAAAAATGCTCAAGACAAAATATGGGAGCAAAAGTATATCTATCACACATATCCTCATCAAACATAACTGTAGAAATCTACCTGTTGCATCATTCTGACCACTAGCCAAAAACCTGCTATGGAAGTGTGGGTTATCATTATAAAAAAGGAAGAATTACACCAGATGAACGCAAAGAACGGCTTTTTATGAAAATATTGTCAAACTACATTTACTCCAAAATGAATTTGCAAAAACTCTATGTCCTATTGTGAAAAAGGAGATAAAAGCATAAAAACAATGATATTAGATCACTAAATGAAAATTTTACAACTACACTTATTAGTACAAAAGTATAGTTTCTTCATCTATAGAAAAAAGCTATAAACGAATTTCAAAGCGACATTGATGATTCCAGTACTAAAGTAAATGGCACTGATTTTTTATGAAAAGAATTTATGAAAAATTATCCATAAGAAGTAAATTGATATTGCAATTACATACAACTCTGCTTATACAAATATCAATAGAAAAAATTAGTTGCATTGCAAACAAGGATATACCATTTGAAAGAAGCTATGTATCAGCTCTTTCAGCTGTCATTGACACATCTGATAGAGTAACAATGGTCGACTACAGTTCTCGCTGACATCTTCAATACTATAGTTATATGATTTGGGCTACAAAAAACTAATGTACTTATATGGATTTGATGAAATAGACACAAATGAAAGAAATCAAAAATTTGATTCTGTAACTATGAATAGTTTGACCATTTGATTAAGTGTTGTATGGCGTACAGAGAAGGAATGCAGCTATGAAAGCAATGGATAATTGGGAAAGAATTATTACATACCACTTTAACAAAAGGAGCTACTTATCCAGCAGTAAAAATATTTCTAAATGCTTTGGTGTAACTATGACAAAATAAGTATTTTCCAGTTTCTTGAAAAAAGCCATACTTGTTGTTAGTGAGGGCATTATTTATCTCTTCTTTAAATCATTCTGCGACAGATTCATTGTTAAACAACGCAAACACCAAACCTTCATAGGAAGAAATTATCATACTAAATTGCCAAAACATATCATAAAAAATTCATATTTTATAAAATCATAGCCGTTACAAAGAAAAAAGAGGTTAAACTCTCGAAGTTTAACCTCTTTTTCATTGGGTACTTTAGCTTAACAAAACCTCTAGTTCTACTAGGCTATGAATAAACCATCTTGCTTGAAGCTTATTCTTATCGCAAAATAGTTGTCATTACATTTTCTTCTAATTCTTTAATATTATAAATTTGATTTATCACATCAAAAGTTGCTTCAAGATTGAATCTTGCATTTATCTATCCTTTGCCATCTGTAAACCAAACAAATGTAAATCCATCAATTGTATCAGATTCTAATGCAAGTGTTTTATAGCCACGAGTAATTTCGTTTAACTTGCTGCCTCCACTTCCATAAAAGTTTGTTTTATCATAAATGGAGTTTTTACAACAAAGTCAAAACGTTTTTCTGACTTTCATTGGTTAGCAATGGCAGAAAGATCTATTTCCCATTTATCAGTAATTTGAGAAATTGTCATTTCTTTAAAATAATTCACATTTTTCGTAAATCCAGCTTTTTGAATAAATGTTTCCACTAAATTTTCCATCAAATGTTCACCACGATTTTTTCTCCCATTGGAGTCCAACCCTGTTTCAACTCCTGTGCATAATCTACAAGATTATCCACAATATGTTTTGATAATAAATCAAATAATCCAGTTTTTTTCATAAATATTTTATATTGTTCCACAGAAAGATTTTTTTGTTTGAACTCATACTACAATTTTATCTAATTGATTGATTATTTCTATAATTCACAAACTATTTGCTAAAGGGATTTTATAATGATACAAATTATTACATCATACCACCCATACCGCCACCCATAGCTGCCATGTCTGCATGAGGATCACTCTTAGCAGGAAGTTCTGCTACAACTGCTTCTGTTGTCAAGAATGTAGAAGCAACAGATGTCGCATTTTGCAAAGCGCTCCTTGTCACTTTTGTAGGGTCTAAAATACCGGCGTCTACCATTTCAACATATTCTTCTGTCAAAGCATTAAAGCCCATACCGGAAGAAAGTTCTTTTACCTTATTTACAATAACAGATCCTTCCAAACCAGCATTTTCTGCAATTTGACGCATAGGAGCTTCTAAAGCTTTTAATACAATTTCAGCACCTGTTTTTTCATCTCCAGTTAAACCGTCGGCAACCTTCTTCACTGCGTTGATAGCATGGATATAGGCTGTACCACCGCCAGCAACAATGCCCTCTTCTACTGCTGCTCTTGTTGCTGCCAAAGCATCTTCCATTCTCAATTTCTTTTCTTTCATTTCTGTTTCTGTTGCTGCGCCAACTTTGATAACTGCAACTCCACCGGCTAATTTAGCAAGTCTTTCTTGTAATTTTTCTCTATCAAAATCAGATGTTGTTTCTTCAATTTGTGCTTTAATTTGATTAATTCTTCCTTGAATAGCTGATTTGTCACCAGCGCCGTCTGCAATAATTGTCATTTCTTTTTCTACTCTAACAGTTCTTGCATGACCAAGCATATCAAGTGTTGCTTCTTTCAAATCCATACCAATTTCATCAGAAATCACTTGCGCACCTGTCAATGCCGCCAAGTCAGCCAACTGTGCTTTTCTTCTTTCTCCATAACCAGGAGCTTTCACTGCAACACAAGTAAAAGTACCTCTTAATTTATTTACAACTAATGTTGCAAGAGCTTCGCCTTCTACATCTTCAGCAATGATAAGCAGTTTTCCGCCTGTCTGCATAATTTGTTCCAACAAAGGAAGTAAATCTTGAATACTGGAGATTTTTTTGTCTGTAATCAAAATATATGGATTTTCCAATACAGCAATCATTTTTTCCATATCTGTTGCCATATAAGAAGAAAGATAACCTTTATCAAACTGCATACCTTCTACCAGTTCCAGCTCAGTATTCATTGTTTTAGATTCTTCTACTGTGATAACGCCATCATTTGTTACTTTTTCCATAGCGTCAGCAATCATTTCTCCTACTGTTTCATCACCGGCAGAAATAGATGCAACATTTGCAATGTGTTTTTTAGTAGAAACAGCCTGACTCATTTTTTTAATTTCTTCTACTGTTGTTTCTGTTGCTTTTTGCATACCCTTTCTTAAAATAATAGCATTTGCACCAGCTGCTATATTTTTTAAACCTTCCTGAATCATAGCCTGAGCTAAAACAGTAGCGGTTGTAGTACCGTCGCCAGCTACATCGTTTGTTTGTGTTGCAACTTCTTTTACAAGCTGTGCACCCATGTTTTCATAGGGATCTTCTAATTCAATATCTCTTGCAATGGAAACGCCATCATTTGTAATCAGTGGAGAAATGAATTTCCTATCCAAAACAACATTTCTTCCCTTTGGTCCAAGAGTTACTTTTACTGTATTTGCTAATTTATTTACTCCGGCTTCCATTGCTTTTCTGGCCTCTGTGCCATATTTGATTTCCTTTGCCATAATCATATTCCTCCTAATAAACTTTCTATTTTCAAATAATTTTAATTTTATTGTTCTACTTTTGCAAGAATATCGTTTTGTCTAACCACAATATATGTTTCACCGTCAAATTTTACTTCTGTACCAGCATATTTGGAATAAACTACTCTGTCGCCTTCTTTTAATACCATTTTGACTTCTGTATCTCCCACTAATCCGCCGGGTCCTACTGCAATTACGATTGCTTCCTGAGGTTTTTCTTGAGATTGTGTTGTTAAAATCAATCCTGATTTTGTCTTTTCTTCTGCTTCTAATTGTTTAATTACGACTTTATCTCCTAATGGTACAAGTTTCATAAATAGTAACCTCCTTAAAAATATATCTTCTGAAATCTGTTAGCACTCTTTTTGATTGAGTGCTAATTCTTGACTATATATTAGTCATTATCTTCCATTTATGCAAACACTAAATTAGAATATATTTTTTTATTTTTAAAAAAATTTTTATAAATTTTAGTGTTTTTAGTATAATATCTTTGATATTCATCTATTTTCTATTATATATATATAAAACATATTTTTTTTACTTTTTTTAAAATCATATCACTAAGAAAATTCCCCAATCTCTATACAAAAATCAAAAAAAATTTATCAAAATTTACAATATACGATGCCCTAGTAACATGGTATAATTTTTTATATTTCTTATATTTTACCAATGAAGGAGGAAGTAATATGAGTGAAAAAATAAAAGTAGCTATTGCCGGCTATGGTAATATTGGACGTGGTGTAGAAGCAGCCATTGCGCAAAATGAGGATATGGTTTTAACTACTGTTTTTACCAGAAGAAATCCAGATAGTATTCAAATCAATACAAAGGGTGCAAATGTAATGCATATGGCAGATGCTGCTTCTGTAAAAAATGATATTGATGTTGTCATTCTTTGTGGTGGTTCTGCAACGGATCTTCCTGTACAGGGACCAGAAATGGCTGCTCTTTTTAATACAGTAGATAGCTTTGATACACATGCAAAAATCCCTGAATATTTTGCTGCAGTAGACCAAGCAGCTTCTAAAAATGGTAATACTTCTATTATTTCTGTAGGCTGGGATCCGGGAATGTTTTCCATCAACAGACTTTATGGTGATGCAATATTGCCAAATGGCGGTTATTATACATTCTGGGGCAAAGGCGTCAGCCAAGGACATTCCGATGCTATCAGACGTGTAAAAGGTGTAAAAAACGGTATCCAATATACTGTGCCTGTACAAGAGGCTGTGGAAGCGGCAAGAAGTGGAAAATTACCCGAACTGACAACACGTCAAAAACATACTCGTCTTTGCTATGTTGTAGCAGAAGAAGGTGCAGATTTAGCAGAAATTGAAAAGACAATCAAAGAAATGCCAAATTATTTTTCTGATTATGATACCACTGTAAACTTTATTTCTGAAGAAGAATTAAAAGCAAACCATAGCAAAATGGCGCATGGCGGCTTTGTGATTCATAGTGGCAGCACAAACCATGGTACAAATAATCATGTGATTGAATATTCTTTAAAATTAGATTCTAATCCTGAATTTACAGGCAGTGTTCTAGTAGCTTATGCTAGAGCGGCTTATCGTCTTGCAAAAAAAGGCGACCATGGTGCAAAAACAGTATTTGACATTGCTCCAGCAATGCTTTCTCCAAAAACAGGCGATGTATTAAGAAGCACATTATTATAAAATATAACTATGCCTAAATGATGTGGTTTGCTTCAGTCCTATAAGGTCTTATAAAATAGCCGGCATGGAAATGATGCCGGCTTTCAATTTATTTAAGCCTTTCTGCTGCTCTCAAAAGTATTCTCTTATGTTTAGATTATATTCGACTTGGTATTATTTGTTTTCTTATCTATTTTTGAATTGTTGCTGTATTCACTCCAATCATACTTACATAATATCTTAACATCTGAAAATTTCTATTTCAAATTTGCATGTCCATTGATTTATTCCATAAACGATGATACACTCTTTTTTGGTGATATCTCTACCATAAAATGAATATAATCATGTCCCATATGATTTTTATTCCATTTCCATTGGCACAAATGATTTATTTTCTTTTAGATATCTTTACGCAGTTGATAATAAATGATTTTTTTTCTGTACTTTTGGAATAAAACAATATGATACTTGTATGTCCATTTTATATGTAATAATCTATTTGCCATAGAGCCTCCTTCTTTTTTGGTAAAATAGTTAAGACTTGAACACTCTTATTTTACACCAAAGACAATATATTTAAACTTTCATCTTACCTGCAGAGCAATCGGCGGTTGTTAAAGTCTGTTATGTAGACTTCTACACTAAAGTAATCAAAACCACCAGAAGGGGTAATTGCGGGAAGGGAATATTGAAGATTTGGCATTGTATTACAATTACAGACAACCGCTAAAAGTGGTTATCTGTTTTGCCTTATTCTGCTCTGCTATTTGTAAACGGGTCTATGTATTCTTGTCATGATATTTCATCTACGACATAATACTTTTTTCAACTGATTTTTTTATATATTTTTTTATCGCCTTTTCATTTTGTGCTACTATATCTATAAAATATTTTTTCACCCAAAAGTTACTTCTTCCATATGTATATTTCAAATTGGCATGCCTAATCAAATAGTATCACTCCTCTCTTATTTTCCCTTTTCAAAGAAAGTAGTGATTTCACAGAAAATTGAACTCTTCCATCATTTTGACAAAAACTCTAACTGACTTATTGCATTTCTCGTGATCTTTTTCCCCATTTCACCATAGTTTGTTATTTTCTTAGCTGAAAAGCTGATGTGTTCATTTTTAAACTGACAGTACCCTTTTGATAAATAGGAGTTTATAACATTTTAGTAAAGCAGATAATTCTATTTGCTTCTGTAAAATTCATAGCCTTGTGAAAATGAAAACTGTCAATATTATCTATATTACAATCACTAGCAAATTCATGACAACCATTTTCTTTTGCCCACACTTCACACTCACTTAATAATTCTTTTGCATACCTTTTACAATAGCCTTCTTTCATAAAAATCCCCTCTAAATATCCAACTGGAGATGTATTTGTACCTTCCACATAATCATATCTTAATTAACATTGTGCAAAGCCAATAGGCAAATCATTTTCGTATTTCAAAAAAAATACAGATTTTCCGTTTATCATAATTTCTGAAAATTCATTGATTAGTTCATTGATAGAATGGTTCTGCTACATTATCACAGCTAATTTTGCCAGTATTTCTAAATCAGTGCTTCCTGCCTTTTTTATCATATATATGCCCTTCCTTAAAAAATTCGATTTTTCGTTCTATTGTTTTAAGAAAATTGTACCATAAAGCCGTGAATATATCCATATCCTCATTATTTTAGCTTTACCTTTATACAGCCAGTTTGTTTGAATCCTTTTTATTTTTCAAATATAAAAATGTTCTCTGCAAAGCATGACAAAATTACCCGACTCAGCTGTCTTTTGGTTGAGGACTGCTATTTCATGTGAGCTATCACCCCGTATCCTGAAAAGGAACCTCTTACTCTTGTCCTGTAAACTATGCTATATTTAGATATAATAGTATACCGACTAACATATGTATATGGTTTGGATATTGAATAACCTCAACCTTTTTTTCTTGGCACAATTTTATTTTCTAATGCTTTGTGCTATATCCGCTCTTTATTCTTTGTGTCGCTTTGATTCTATGGTGCCAATATCATATGATATTGGCGTCTATATTTGGAATGAATGTGCAGTACTTTTTATTTCATTTTTCATTTAAAAAACATTTTAATTTATTTTCGTAATGTAGTCGCCAAACCTTCATTCTAAAATCATCATTAGGAGGTTTTATATATGAAAGTATTTTATTTTCCCTAGTAGCACTAGAGGTTTTGTTAAGCTAAAGCACCCAATAATATAAAAAGAGATACATTCTATGGTATCTCTTTTTTTGAACAATCTTTATAAAATGGGCAATGACTGCAGCTCTTTACACAGCCTTGTTGTTTTCTTTTCTTTTTTTTCCTTTGATAATATATAGCACAAGCCAATAAACAAAATAATACTGCCATTACAACAATATTGCCCATAAAAAACCTCCTTTTTTATCAAATATAATAATCCATATATTGATTCAAAAGTGTTTCAAATTTTATTCCGTCAGGAACTGTGTTTTCGTACCGTTCTATTGTATATTGATGCTGCATATCCAGTTGGTTTAACATAGTCCAATCTCCGGCAAATCCCATTCTTCTGGCAATTTGATATTTTCTTTGTGTCTTTCTGGGCAGCTCTAAAAATGTGTTGATATAGTCAAGCATTTTTTTTAAATCTTTATCCAAATAACCATTTACATTTTGTAATAAATTAATAATATGGTCACTTGCTAAAAATCCATTACAATGCTCAATATGCTCTAACATTGTTTTGATTTCCAAAAGCTTTTCTATATCACTGCATTCTATAAAATTTCCTTCTTTTACCAATTCCTCCATAAGAGAACCTGTTTTCACTACAAACGTTCTAAGGCGTACAAAATCAGGATTGATGGCATTGATAACCTTTGCTGTTTCTACAGCATTTTCATGAGAAAATGTTTTTCCTCCTGCTCCGGGCATAAAATAAATAGAAAGTTCAATTCCGGCTTTTTTTACTTTTCTTCCTCCTTCAATTTGCTGTTGCTGTGTCGTACCTTTTCCAATCAACTGCAAAACAGTATCAGATCCTGTTTCAAATCCGGAATGAATTCTATCTAATCCTGCCTCTCTTAGTTGATAAAATTGTTCTTGAGATATTTTGGACAATGTATCTGCTCTTCCATAAGATGTAATTCGTTTTATTTCAGGTAATTTTTGGCGTATATATTCAACAATTTCTATCAGCCATTGTGTTTTTAATACAAGTGTATTAGCGTCTTGTAAAAAAATGGCTTGGCTATCCCCTTCTGTCATCCAACGAAACACCATATAATAACATTCTCTTTCCTTTTGGGTAGAAAGACTATCAAATTCTTTTTGTATAGAAGAAATATCTAATGTTTCACCTTGATAATATTTTTTGATTTTATTTTGATACATTGCCATAGCATCAATATCTTTTTTAATATCTTCTACTGTTCTTGTATGAAATCTCTCAGATTTATACAGCATACAAAATTTACATTTATTCCAAGGACAATTTTCTGTAACACGCAATAATAAGCTGTTTGCTTCACTAGGTGGACGAATAGGACCAATTTGAAATATAGCATTTTCCATATGATCTCTCCTTTCTTTGAGTATGACTGAAAAAGGAATGGAGATCCATTCCTTTTTTGATTATACTATAGAGTTTTTTATTTGTATATAAATCATTCATAACTAAAAAATGTACTTTGTGCCTCTGTTCCGTCTATTTCTAAAAGAGTATTGATAGGTACTACTTCTATTGTACCACTTTGTCTTTGTATAACCACATTATTGCCCATATTTCCATATTCCTCTACCAATACATACGGAGAAGCAGAAAAATCTTCTATGACAGCCACAGTTTCTCCTGTTGCTTTATCTTTTTTTTCAGAAAGTATAAATCTTCTCCAATCATTATCCCAATAATAAATTTGATTGACAACTCTATTTTTTGTTGTTTGGAACGTACTATCATTTGGAATGTTTTCTGTATCAGTACTGTCAGATATTTTGTATGCTTGATATTGTACTAATTTTAATGCAGGTCCATCGCTATTTTCTACTTCTGCCGTACTGGCTTCAGAACGTTCTTCAATTTTTTGCCAGCGTTCTTCTTGAGAATTATCCCAGCGTCCATTCCAAATAACTTCAATTCCTTCAGGAATGCTCAAAACATTTTGAAATGTTTGGTTTTCTTCATCCCAAATATAGCCCTTTAAAAAAGATGACCTTTCAAAAGAGCCAATTGTTTGATTGGCATATTCTCTTACAATCATAATATTCGTACCCTCTCCAGTTAATGGCAAAAAGAAAACATTTCTTACATCAAAGAAATCTCCTACATCTGATACATATGTATAGCTATCTCCTGTTTTATCTTTTGTATATACGGCTAACACTGTATTTTTTAATCCAAATGATACTGCAATAACAGCTTGTTGTTGACCATTTCCTAATAAATCTCCTTCATATACAGTAACCTTTACAGCTTCTTGTGGTTCAAAAACAGCATTTCTTCCTGTATCATTTAATACAATTCGAGCAATCTCTTCTTTGTTTTTTTCTGTATCAGATAACATTTCGGTTGTCAGTGTTTCAGAAACGCCATATGTTTTTATGGTAAATACTGCAAAAACTGCAAAAACAACACAAATGACAATGCCCCATTTTTTTAATATTCTGCCCATGTGACACACACCTCCTATATACTATTATTATGTATATGATTGCTTTTACAAATTCTTGCTGAAAATTTTACCAAACAGCCACCATGCCATCGGCTCTTGGTTCTGTTGCCCCGGCAAAAACATCTTCTGACTGTTTTATAATCATCTGCCCTCTACCAAAATCAATGGATTCAGGATTAACAAAAATTTCATGCCCTTTTCGCAACAATTCTTCTGTAATAGAGAACGGAAATTCTCTTTCTACCAAAACTTTTTTCCCTCCTATCCATTGCCAACGGGGCGCGTCCAATGCTTCTTGAGGATTCATGTGAAAATCAATTAAATTCATAATTGTTTGCACATGCCCTTGTGGTTGCATAAATCCTCCCATAACGCCAAAAGGACCTACGGGCTGTCCATTTTTTGTAATAAATCCGGGAATAATAGTATGATAAGGCTTTTTACAAGGTGCAATACAGTTTTCCATGGTTTCGTCTAATGAAAAATTTGCTCCTCTGTCGTGTAGCGCAATACCTGTATCAGGTATGACAATAGCAGAACCAAAATTTTCATAATTGCTCTGGATATAAGAAACCATATTCCCCTGTTGGTCTGCTGTACAAAGATATACTGTTCCTCCACAAAAAGGATTTCCATGTTTTGGAAGAATTGCTTCATTTCCAATTTCTTGTTTTCTTTTTTCGGCATATTTTTCAGAAAGTAGTTGTTCTACTGTTACCTTCATAAATCTTTTGTCGCTGATATATCTTTTGCCATCTTCAAACGCTAATTTCATTGCTTCTAATTGTTTATGGTATGTATCAACAGATTCTCTATGGGAAATATCGCATTTTTTTAATATATTTAGAGCCATTAATGCTACAATTCCATGCCCATTAGGAGGCATTTCCCAAATATCATATCCTTTGTAATGAATAGAGATAGGTTCTACCCATTCCGGTTCATAACAGTATAAATCT
>DVLQ01000081.1 GCA_018715395.1 Candidatus Coprocola pullicola
TTAAGTAATTGCGATACACTCATTTTTGGTGCAATCTCTACCAGAGGATGGATCGGATCCGGCATCATATGACCTTCAATCATTTCTACACCTTTCCATTTGCATAAATCCTTAATTATTTTTTGAATATCTGCCCTCAACTCATAATAAATTATTTTTCTTCTATACTTACGATATGATACTTGCACACCCATTTTGTGTATGCTAAACTGTTTGCCATAAAAACATGGTCCTTTCTTCTGTAAAATTTTTAGGCTTGAACACCATTATTTTACAACAAGGACGATGCTTTTTGCTTAAGCTTTCATCTCACCCGCAGAGCGGGCGGTTGTTAAAGGCTGCTCAGCAGCCTTTGATACTAAAGTAATAATAAAAATAGCCGCCAAAGGCGGCAGTTGGGGAAGTAGAGTGCTTGGGAGACTTGAACTTTCAAAGTACTTACAAGCACTGCTGGTAACAGCCCTTTCTAGGAGCAAAGCAAATCATTGGCTAAGCCGGTAGTTCTGATTATAATGTGTTATCAAATCTTTGATACTTCCTTTTAGGAAATAGGGAAATATTCATTTTTTTTAGAAAGATACAAATCACCGTACTAAAATTTTGATTTAAAATAAAATACTATAAATCTTTTTTTACAGAAAATTGATATGTTGTTTTTTGTTGATATATTTGGTTAGCTTTTAAAATAGGCTTTGGAAAAGAAGGAACAGAAATGGCATTGGGAAAATATTGTGCTTCCAAACAAAAGCCGCTTCTGTATGTAATAGGAACTTGATTTTTACCTAACATAGAACCATCTAAAAAGTTACCCGTATAAAATTGAACGCCATCTAATGTGGTGGTCATATCCATTTGTATGGCAGTAGTAGGATGATATACAGAAACATCAATGGGAGAGTGCTTTAAAATCCAATTATGGTCATAGCCATTAGCAAACTGAATTTGTTCAAAACCACTGTCAATATTTTTTCCGATAGGAGTAGGAGAAGTAAAGTCCATAGGAGTACCTAATACAGAGCAAATATTGCCATGAGGAATAGAAAAAGCATCTATTTCTGTGAAGTAGTCAGAATTGATTTTTAAAATATGCTGCAATATGCTTCCGCTATCATATCCGCCCAAATTAAAATAAGAATGATTTGTTAAAGAGCAGATTGTGTCTTTATCTGTAGTAGCCGTATAAAAAATAGATAGTTTATTTTCTTCATCAAATGTATATGTAACAGAAGTTTTCAGTGTGCCAGGATAGCCTTCTTCTCCATCAGGGCTGATATATGTAAATGTGATAGAATGTTCATCTGCTTCAGAGTGCCATATTTTTTTATCAAAACCGATTTTTCCTCCATGAATATGGTTTTTACCATCATTTGCAAAGAGATGATATTTTTTATTTTCTAATTGAAAAACAGCATTTTCAATACGATTACAAACGCGACCAACAGTTGCTCCAATATATGTATTTTGTTTTTCATAAGAGATGATGTCATCATATCCGAGTACTACGTCATGAAGAAAACCATTTTTGTCAGGAACGCAAACAGCACGAAGGGTAGCGCCATAATTTAAAAATTCTGCATAAGCATTTTCTTTTCCATATAATCTATAGCAATAAACCGTTTGAGAAGATACTGTTTTGCCAAATATTGTTTTTTCCAAAAAGATATTCTCCTTTCTTTATTCATCTACCATGCGATAGCCTACTCCCACTTCTGTAAAAATATACTGAGGTTCAGCAGGATTTTGTTCTATTTTTCTACGAATATTTGCCATGTTGACACGCAGAATTTGATTATCTTTGACTGCATAAGGTCCCCATAGTTCTGAAATAATATGGTCATAGGTTAAAACTCGTCCTTGACTTTTTGCTAACAGAGAAACAATTTTAAATTCAATTTGTGTAAGATGAACTTCTTTTTCACCAACTGTTACACGACGCTTACCAAAATCAATAAAAAGCTCTTTTACGGAAAAGGTATCGCTTTGGGTATTACCGTTTCCGGCAGAATGACGCAGTGCAGTCCGAATTCTTGCTAAAAGTTCTGAAGTGCCAAAAGGTTTTGTGATATAATCATCAGCACCGGCGTCTAATGCCATTACTTTTTCTTGTTCGTCAGAACGAGCAGATACAATAATAACAGGTATACCTGACCATTTTCTTAATTCTTTTAAAATTTCCATGCCATCCATATCAGGTAAACCTAAATCTAATAATATAATGTCAGGACAATGCGAAGGAATCATAGAAAGAGCATCTTTTCCGTTGGGGGAAACAATAGTGGTATATCCATTTGATTTTAATGTAGTTGAAATAAAGTTGCTGATGGAAGTTTCATCTTCTACAATTAATACTTTAATTTTATTTTTATTTGCCATATGTTTTTTAACTCCTTTCTTTAGGTAAAGAAAAGCGGAAGGTTGCTCCGCCATCAATGTTGTTTTCTGCTGAGATAGTACCTTTATGAGCAGAAATAATTGCTTTGCAAATAGAAAGACCAATGCCAAGACCTCGAGTAGAATCTCCTGTTTTTTCTGTCGAAACACCTTCAAAAATGTGTGGTAATTCTTCTGGTTTTAAGCCAATTCCTTTGTCTTTAATAGAAAAAACAGCTTCTTGTTCTGTATAAATAACAGTCAGCGAAATAGGTTCTGTACTATGGGAATGACGAATGGCATTTTCTAATAAATTAACAAGAACTTGTATAATCAATGTAGCATCCATAGGAATCATAATAAATTCATCCGGAACAGAAGCATGAATCTGACAATTTGGAAATCGTTTTTTCATTTTTGCTATTGTTTGGGCTACCACTTCTTCTATAGCTTCGGGTTGTTTTTTGATAACAGCTTTTTCGTTGTTAATACGAGTGATGGCAAGAAGGTTTTCTACCATATGAATTAGCCACTGAGCATCTTGCATAATATCTTGTAATAATTTTTTAGATTCTTCTTTGGTAATGGTATTTTCATTTTCTAAATGTGTTGTAGCAGAAAATAATATACAAGTAAGGGGAGTCCGCAAATCGTGAGAAACAGCCCTTAATAAATTACTTCTCATTTTTTCTTTTTCTGTTTCTACTAATATTTTTTGTTGTTTTTCAAATAGCTTTTGTCTTTCTATAGCCAATATAAGCTGAGAAGTCATGATACTTAAAAAACCTAATTTTTCCGGTTCTCTATCAGACTCATTTTTTAGCAAAAGACCAATTACACCAAAAACAGAAGAACTTGTGCCAATAGGCAAATAAGTTGCTTTTGCACAAATGTTATAGGCAGTGCCTGCACCTACTGCTTTTGCAGAAAGATAACAATGCTGTGCTGCTTCTAATTCTTCGGATTGTTGAAAAACATAAGTATGCTCTGGCAACAATACTTTAGTACTATAATCTTTTTTTTCAAAAGGGCTGCCAAAGTAGATGATCACACTGCAATGATGAAAATTGCTAAAATAATCTAATGCCAAAGAACGAATATTGTCCATACCTGTTGTAGTTAAAAGTTGCTTTGTAATATCATGAAGAGATTGTGCCTGTTTTTCTCTAGTGGCAGAAATGATAGCTTGTTTTTTAATTTTTGCAGTCAGAGCGCTGATGATAGAAGATATCATTAGCATACTTAAAAAAGTAAGAGGGTATCCTGCCAACAAAAAATTGAAAGCAAAATAAGGATATGTAAAAAAATAATTAACGCTAAAAATACCTAAAAAAGAGGAAAAAATTCCCCAAACATAACCTGATGTAAACACAGCCACAAGCGCAACCGATAATATGTAAATCCCAAAAATATTATCTCTGATAAAAGAAACTTTTATAAGTAAAAATGCAAGAAGAGTTGTAATAATAAAAATACACATTGTTTTAAAAAAATCCATTAGAAACAGAGAAATATTGATTTGTTTTATTTGTTTTTTTTTCATAATCAAAAACCTTTCTAAAAATGAATTTTTCTTATTTATTATACAGTACAATACCATGAAAGCAAATAACTTTTTTCATTGCAAAGTAAAAAAAATTTTGTTATAATTTGTAGTGTATTTTTTGCATAATATTGTAAAATCTTAAAAATAGATTGTTTCTACAAAAGAAAGAGGGAGTGCAACAATGAAAAAAATACCTTTTATTACAAAGGAGCAAGCAGAAGAATTAAAAAAACAATATCCAACACCTTTTCATCTCTATGATGAAAAAGCAATTCGAGAAAATGCAAGAAAAGTAAAGGAAGCTTTTTCATGGAATAAAGGATTTAAAGAATATTTTGCTGTTAAAGCGACACCAAACCCAACTATATTACAAATTTTAAAAGAAGAAGGATGCGGAACGGATTGTTCCTCTTATACAGAGCTTTTGATGTCTGAGGCAGTAGGCATTACTGGTTCGGACATTATGTTTTCTTCTAATGTAACGCCGGGAGAAGATTTTGTGTTAGCTAGAAAGTTAGGTGCAACAATCAATTTAGACGATTTTACACATATTGATTTTTTAGAAAAGGTAGCAGGAATTCCCGAAACTATTTCCTGCCGTTATAATCCAGGAGGATTGTTTCAAATCAATAATGATATTATGGATACACCAGGAGAGGCAAAATATGGCTTTACAAGAGAGCAGTTGACACAAGGTTTTAAAAAGCTGATGGAAAAAGGCGCAAAGCACTTTGGCATTCATGCCTTTTTAGCAAGTAATACTGTAGCAAATGAATATTATCCTAAACTGGCAAGAATATTGTTTCAAACGGCAGTGGAGCTGAAAAAAGAAACAGGTGCAGATATTACATTTATTAACCTTTCCGGCGGTGTAGGCATTGCTTATACTCCTGATAAAGAGCCAAACGATATTATGGCAATTGGAGCAGGAGTAAAAGAAGCTTTTGAGGAAATACTTGTACCGGCCGGCATGGGAGATATTGCTATTTTTACAGAAATGGGACGTTTTATGTTAGCCCCTTATGGATGCCTTGTCACAACAGTACTTCATGAAAAACACACTTATAAAGAATATATTGGAGTAGATGCTTGTGCGGCAAATTTAATGCGTCCTGCTATTTATGGAGCATATCATCATATCACTGTTTTAGGAAAAGAAAATGCGCCTTGCGATCATAAATATGATGTGACAGGAGGGCTTTGCGAAAACAATGATAAATTTGCTATTGACAGAATGTTGCCTAAAATTGATATTGGAGATATCTTAGTAATACATGATACAGGAGCACATGGATTTTCTATGGGTTATAATTACAATGGAAAATTGCGTTCGGCAGAAGTACTTTTAAAAGAAGATGGTACAAGCCAGCTTATCAGAAGGGCGGAAACACCAAAAGATTATTTTGCAACATTTGATTTTATGAATATTTTTTAAGATTGTTGATAAAAAAGGGTTTGTAACAAATAAAAAGGTTACAAGCCTTTTTTAGAAAAGAGGTTTGTATGAAAAAAAAGATTGGGATAGTGTTGGTATTGGTATTGATATTGACTGCTTGTCAGTTAGGAAATATCAACAAAAAAGAAGAAATGGCGCATATACAAATATTTGCTATGGACACTTTTATGGATTTAAAAGTTTCAGGAAAAAATGCGCAAAAAGCCATATTAGAAGCAGAACGGGAAATTAATGCATTAGAAAGAATGCTTTCTAATACGATTGAAAATAGTGAAATTTCGGCTATCAATCAAAATGCTGGCAAAGATGCTGTGAAGGTTTCTGATGATACATTATACTTGTTAAAAGAGGCAAGAGAAATATATGATTTTACACAAGGAGCATTTGATATTACCATTGCTCCAATCATAGACGTTTGGGGATTTACAAAGGAAGTAAAAAAAGTACCTGATGAAGAAACGTTAAAACAAAAGCTAGATTTAGTAGATATGAAAAAACTGCAAATAAATGAAAAAAACAAAACAGTATTTTTAGAAGAGTCGGGAATGGCCATTGATTTGGGAGGCATTGCAAAGGGATATGCTACTGATAAAGTAAATGAAATTTTTATAGAAAATGGCATTACATCGTCAGTTATCTCATTGGGAGGAAATGTTTCTGTAACCGGGAAGAAAGAAGATGGTTCAAAATGGAAAGTGGCTATACAAGACCCCTTGAATAAAGAAGGTTATGCAGGAGTATTATATGTAGAAGATACTTCTGTTGTTACTTCAGGAGGATACCAACGCTTTTTTGAAGAAAATGGAAAGACGTATCATCATATTATAGACCCTAAAACAGGAATGCCCGCAGATACAGGATTACTTTCAGTTACGATTGTTTGTAAAAATAGTACAAAGGCAGATGGACTTTCCACATCTGTTTTTATTGCAGGATTAGAAAAAGGATGGCAGATGTGGAAAGACTCTCAAGATTTTGGAATTGTTTTTATTACAGATAAAAAAGAAATTTATGTTACTCCAGATATTGCAGATATTTTTGAAATAGATGCAAATGCAGGATACACGCTCTGTAGCATACCATAATTAATTTTCTGTAGAACGTACAAAAAGAATTTCAATGTCTTTTGAGGTGTTGTTTTTAAATTTGTGTCTTCTTTCAGGCAATATTCTAATAGTATCGCCTTCGTAAAGCGTTACAGTTTCTCCTTCAATGGTAGCTTCTGTTTCTCCGTGTAGTATCATGGCAATTTCCTCATTTTCATGATACACCAAATCTCCCATAGTTTCAGAAAAAGGTTTTAATACAATAAGATATAATTGTAAATTGGATTTTGCTGTTCCTGGTGTTAATGTGTTATAAATAATATGGGTTTTTTCAGGATTGTATGTAACAGTTCGTTCAGATTTTCTTAAAATTAAAGAAGAGGCGTCAACTTCTTCTAAAAAAAGAGCCGAGAGAGAAATGCCCATAGTAGAAGCAATAGATTGTAATGCATTTAAGCTAGGATTGCCAATTCCTCGTTCTAATTGGCTGAGCATAGAAGGACTTAAATTTGTTTTTTCAGCAAGTTCTCTTATGGTCAGTCCTTTTTTTTGGCGAAATGATAATATTTTATGACCTAGTTTTGTATGATACATGATAACCCCTCCTGCAAAAGTAATTTTTATTTACTATACCACAGTATGTTTTATTTGTATATTAACAAACAATATTTCTTTTTTAATCAATATTGACAAAACAAAAAAATAGTGCTATTATTTATTTTAATAAACAAATTACAAAAAAATAAACAAATTGGAGAGAATTTTTATGTGGTGGAGTAAAAATAAAAGTTTTTTAGCAGATATTGCATTGTTTTTAGCAGCAGTGATATGGGGTGGGGGATTTGTTGCAGGAAAATGGGCTTTGATTTCACTGACACCTTTTTATATTAGCACATTTCGTTTTTTAGGTTCAGCTATATTATTGGCAGCAATATTTCATAGACATTTAAAACAGATGCCAAAAAGTATTAAAAAAGCAGGAATGTTGATAGGAACTTTGCTGTTTTTAGGACAGTTTATACAAGTAACTGCATTGCAATATACAACAGCTAGTAAACAAGCATTTATTATAGCTTCTTATACTGTTTTTGTACCTTTTCTTTCTTGGATTATTTTAAAAAAGAAACCTACCTATTATGCTATTATAGCAGGAATTATGACAATGGCAGGAATAGGAATATTGAGCTTAAATGGCAATTTTTCAATTAGCATAGGAGATGGATTATCTCTTTTGTATGCTATGATGTTTGGATTACAAATTGTGTTGATTGGACTATTTATGAAAGAAATGAATGTGATACAATTTACAATAATACAATTTTTAACAGCAGGAATACTTTCAATGGGATGTGCAATTTGTTTTGAAAAAATTCCTCAAGTACTCTCCAAAGAAACGATAGCCGGAGTTTTTTATTTGATAGTGTTTAACACTACAATTGCATTTACTATACAAAACATAGCACAGAAGTATACCAGTGACACACATACCTCCATATTATTATCTATGGAAGCATTGTTTGGCGTAATATTTTCTGTATTGCTCTTAAAAGAAGAATTTACAATAAAAATGATTTTTGGGGCTATTTTAATATTTATTGCGGTGATTTTATCCAAAATGGAAAAGATTAAAAAGATTGACAATAATTATATTATGTAATATAAATAATCAAAACCATTAGTTTACTAGTGTTTTAAATAATCTCTAGAGGAGTATGTGAAGGGGATGAAGATTGAGCATCGCATTACAATACAGGTAGCCACTAAAAGTGGATGTCCATTTTGCCTTATTCTCCTGTGCTACCCATAAACGGGTCTGTATACTCTTTTCATGATATTTGATCTGCTGCATAAACTGATTTTTTATATATTCTTTTATTGTCCTTTTCATTTCGTCCTACTGTATCGACAAAATATCCTTTTGCCCCAAAATTTCTTCTTCCATATTTATATTTTGAATTTGCATGTCTATCAAATATCATCAGTGCACTCTTACTCTTGAGAAACCCTACAAATTGTGCTACACTCAGATATGGTGGTATACTGACTAGCATATGGATATGGTCTGGATATGCTTGCGCTTCAATGCTCTCAACTTTTTTGCACAATTTTATATACGCTCTTCATTCTTTGTATATCACTTTGCTTCTATATTTTGGTGCAAATACTATATGATATTAGCATCTATATTTGGAATGTGCAGTACTTTTTATTTCATTTTTCATGTACTAAAGTATTTTATTTACCCCTAGTAGAAATAGGGGTTTTGTTAATCTAAAGCACCTAATAATTATATTATGTAATATAAATAATAACAAAAAAGAAAGCATTTTTAATGCTTTCTTTTTTAGTTATATTAAATTTCTACAATACCTTCATAAACTTTTTCTGCTTTACCAGAAAGGTAAACGCTCTCATCAGTATATTTAATGAGTAAATCGCCACCTTTTAGTTTGACTGTAATTTGTTTGTCTTTATTACAATAGCCATTTAGTACAGCGGCAACAGCGGCGGCACAAGCGCCAGTGCCACAAGACCAAGTTTCGCCACTGCCTCTTTCCCAAACACGCATTTTTAATGTAGTAGTGTTAATAATCTGTACAAATTCTACATTCACTCTTTCTGGAAAAAGAGGGCTATATTCAAAAGCAGGTCCGATTTTTTCAATGTCTAAGTTATCCAGATTATTCCAAAATACAACGGCATGAGGATTGCCCATAGATACACAAGTGATGCTATATTCCTTTTCTTCTATTGTAACAGGGTAGTTTAATACATTGTTAAATTGTAATCCCCTTATTTTAACTGGAATTTGTTCAGGGTCCAGTATTGCTTTTCCCATATCCACAGTAGCAAAATCTACAACACCGTTTTGTACAAAAAGTTTTACTTCTTTGATACCGGAAAGGGTTTCTATTGTCATATTTGTTTTTGGTACAAAACCATTTTCATAAACATACTTACCAATACAACGAAGGGCATTTCCACACATTTTGCCTTCACTACCATCTAAGTTATACATTCTCATTTTTACATCTGCCACATCAGATTTTTCCATCAATACAACACCATCGCCACCAATACCAAAGTGCCTATGAGAAAGAGAAACTGCAAGGGATTCTGGGCTTGTAATTTCGTTTCCGTCTAAGCAGTTGAAATAGATATAATCATTACCACAAGCAGACATTTTTGTGAAAGCAAGTTTCATTCTTTTTTCACGCATATGGTTGATATCTACCAATTCTGTGCTGTATTCAGAAAAACGGCTGATTAAACTGTCTGCCAAAGCGTTTGCTGTATCAATAGAAGTCAAACAAGGAATAGAATGTTCCACTGCAAGACGACGAATTTTAACACTATCAAGGCTTGGCAAACGTCCCTTAGAAGAAGTAGAAATAATATAGTTAATTTTTCCGCTTTCTAAAAGTACTTTTGAATTATCCTTTGATTCATGTATTTTGTTTACTACTTTGACATTGATGCCTGCTTGCAAAAGCACATTTGCAGTGCCTTTTGTAGCATAAAGTTCAAATCCCAGAGAAGCATATTTTTTAACAATATCTACAATTTCTGCTTTGTCGCTGTCACGGACTGTTACAAATAAAGCACCATGTTTTTTCATTTTATAACCAGCGGCAATCAAACCCTTGTAAAGAGCTTCACTCAATGTTTTTCCGATTCCAAGCACTTCGCCAGTAGATTTCATTTCAGGACCCAACTGCACGTCAACGTCAATCAGTTTTTCAAAAGAGAATACAGGTACTTTTACAGCAACATAAGGAGGAGTTTTGTAAAGACCTGTGCCATAACCCATGTCTTTGAGTTTTTCTCCAAGCATTGCTCTGGTTGCTAAGTCTACCATAGGCACGCCGGTTACTTTGCTGATGTAAGGGATTGTTCTGGAAGAACGAGGATTTACTTCAATTACATAAATTTGATTTTCATAAATAACATATTGTATATTGACAAGACCTTTTGTTTTTAATGAAACTGCGAGATTTCTGGTATATTCAATCAATTTTTGAGTCAATTCGCCACTGACATTCCAAGCAGGATACACTGCAATAGAATCTCCGGAGTGGATTCCCGCTCTTTCAATGTGCTCCATAATACCGGGAATCAAAATATCTTCACCATCGCAGATAGCGTCCACTTCTATTTCAACACCCATAAGGTATTTATCAATCAAAATGGGATTTTCGATGTTATGAGAAAGTATGATTTGCATATATTCTCTAATATCTTCATCGCTGTGAGCAATAATCATATTTTGACCGCCAAGAACGTAAGAAGGACGCATCAAAACAGGATAGCCTAGATTATTTGCCACTTTTAGAGCATCTTCTGTTCTCATAACAGTATAGCCGGAGGGACGTTCAATATTTAAAGATTCTAAAAGTTCATCAAAACGTTCTCTGTCTTCAGCAGCATCAATACTGTCAGCCGGAGTTCCTAATATGTTGATGCCGCTTTTCTCTAAAAACTTTGTTAATTTAATTGCTGTTTGTCCACCAAAAGCTACTACAACACCATAAGGTTTTTCTGTATTGATAATGTTCATAACATCTTCCGGAGTCAAAGCGTCAAAATAAAGTCTGTCGGCTGTGTCAAAGTCTGTGGAAACAGTTTCCGGATTATTATTTGCAATGACTACGTCATATCCTGCGTCTTTTAATGCCCAAACACAGTGGACAGAAGCATAGTCAAATTCAATACCTTGTCCAATACGGATAGGACCGGAACCAAAAACAATGACAGTTGGTTTTGCAGAAGCTTTTTCTTTGATGTGTTCCAAAGCCTCGTTTTCTGTGTCATAAGTAGAATAAAAATAGGGTGTTTCTGCATGGAATTCGGCAGCACAAGTATCTACCATTTTAAATACGGCATGAATGGGATTTTGTATTTTTTGTTTTGAAATTCTTTCAATCACTTTATCCGGATAACCCAGCTTTTTACCTTTTAAATAAAGAGCATCATCTAATGTGGATTTAGATAATATTTTTTCATATGTCACAAGATTTTGTAATTTGTACAAAAACCACTCATCAATTTTTGTAATATTATGGATTTCTTCTACAGCAATACCTCTTTGTAATGCTTCAAATACTACAAAAAGTCTTTCATCATCGCAAACATGGACTTTTTGTAATATTTGTTCTGTAGAAAGTTCCTTTAGTTTTGGTAAATTTAAGCTATCCAGTGAAATTTCAGCTCCTCTGACTGCTTTCATAATAGCCATTTCAAAATTAGGAGCAATTGCCATGACTTCTCCTGTAGCTTTCATTTGCGTGCCTAAAAGACGCTTTGCATATACAAATTTGTCAAAAGGCCATTTTGGAAGTTTTACAACAACATAGTCCAGTGCCGGTTCAAAACAAGCATAAGTATTGCCTGTAACAGCATTTTTGATTTCATCTAATGTATAACCGATAGCAATTTTGGCGGCTACCTTTGCAATGGGGTAGCCCGTTGCTTTGGAAGCCAGTGCGGAAGAACGAGAAACACGAGGGTTTACTTCTATTACAGCATATTCAAAACTGTCTGGATTTAAAGCAAATTGGCAGTTGCAGCCGCCTTCTACTCCAAGAGCGGAAATAATATTTAAAGAAGCAGAACGAAGCATTTGATATTCTTTATCTGCCAATGTAACAGCAGGAGCAATGACAATGGAATCTCCAGTGTGAACGCCCACAGGGTCAAAGTTTTCCATACTACAAATTGTAATTACATTTCCTTTACTGTCACGCATTACTTCAAATTCAATTTCTTTCCAACCGGAAATACATTTTTCTACTAAAATCTGTGTGATAGGGGAAAGACGTAAACCATTTGAAGCAATTTCTATCAACTCAGTTTCATTATGGCAGATACCGCCGCCAGTTCCGCCCAATGTAAAGGCAGGACGAATGATAACAGGATAACCTATTTTTTCTGTAAAAGAGATGGCGTCTTCCAATGTATTTACTACTTCTGAAGGAATGACAGGCTCTCCAATCTCAAGCATGGTATCTTTAAACATTTGTCTGTCTTCTGCTTTATCAATGGTAGCAGGGTTTGCGCCTAATAATTTGACATGATGTTTTTCTAAAAAGCCTTCTTTTGCTAACTGCATAGAAAGAGTTAAACCTGTTTGTCCGCCCAATGTAGAAAGAACACTGTCAGGTTTTTCTTTTTCAATAATTCTTTTTAATGTATCAATGGTGAGAGGTTCGATATAAATACGGTCAGCCATTGCTTTGTCTGTCATAATGGTAGCGGGGTTGCTGTTTACAAGCACTACTTCTAAGCCTTCTTCCCGAAGGGTACGGCAGGCCTGTGTACCAGCATAGTCAAATTCTGCGGCTTGTCCAATGACAATAGGACCAGAACCAATCACTAAAACTTTTTTAATATCTTGTCTTAATGGCATTATTTATTACCTCCCATCAATGTAATAAAGCGGTCAAATAAAAACATAGTATCTCTTGGGCCACCGTTTGCCTCTGGGTGAAATTGTACCGTAAAAACAGGCATTTCTTGATAGTCTATGCCTTCGCAGGTGCCGTCGTTAGCATTGATAAAACGCACTTTGCACTCTGAAGAAAGAGTCTGAGAATCCACTGCATAACCGTGATTTTGGCTGGTGATATAAACATTTCCTGTAATCAAATCTTTGACAGGTTGATTTGCACCTCTGTGACCATATTTTAATTTTACTGTATGAGCGCCCATTGCAAGAGCAACCAACTGATGCCCCAGACAAATTCCAAATGTAGGGATATTTGTTTTTAACAATTTTTTTAATTCAGAAATAATTTGTGTATTTTCACTAGGGTCGCCAGGACCATTTGAAAGCATGATGCCATCTGGGTTTAAAGCTATAATTTCTTCACAAGTAGTATAAGCAGGCACTGTAATGACTTCACAGCCCCGATTTACAAGTTCTTGACAGATATGTTTTTTGGCGCCAAAGTCCATCAAAACCACTTTCTTTTTAGGTGATGAAGGGGTGGTAGTAGTGATTTGCTTGCAAGTAGTATTTTTTACGGCATCTGTTACACGATAATTTTTTAATTCTGCAACAATAGTGTCTATATCATCAATAGAATTGACAATACGAGCATTCATAACGCCATATTCTCTTATAATTTTTGTAAGACGTCTGGTATCAATGCCATAAAGACCAATGATATGGCTGTTCTTTAAAAAAGTGTCAAGATTCCCTTCCGAACGAAAATTTGAGGGTTCCTGACACCATTCTCTGACGATATATGCTTTCACATGAGGCTGTGCACTTTCAAAATCGGCAGGAATGACACCATAATTGCCAATCAAAGGAAATGTCTGCACAACAATTTGTCCATAATAGCTAGGGTCTGTTAATGTTTCAAGATAGCCTGTCATGGCTGTAGCAAAAACAATTTCACCTGTTATTTCGCCATCTGCACCAAAGGCATTTCCTTCAAAAAACTGACCATTTTCCAACACAAGATATACTTTTTTTTCCATTTTCATTCCTCCGGTCATTACGCTAGGGTTTCAAATGATATCAAATTTGCTGTTTTAAAAAACAGCACACAAAAGTACTGTATGATATACACAGTTTTATACATTTTATAGCATGAAAAAGGGTTTGTCCAGTAGCAATTTTACCAGTAAAGCAATCTTTTTTTAACAAGAAAGTATTGCTATACAATATAAATAATATAAAAACAAGAAAAAGAAAAATAAAACATCAAAATTTATTATTTTTAATAATAAAAAAGAGTAAAATTATACAATATGAATAAAAAAGCAAAAAAAATAACATTAGAAATTTTTTATGACATAAAAAAAGGGGAGTCATATGCCCCTTTTTTATGTATGTTATTTTTAATACATTACAATATATTCTTCTCTTGCAGCACCCACAGAAACATATTTAATACGACATTGTGCCAATTCTTCCATATATCTGATATAGGATAAAGCGGCAGAAGGCAAATCCCCTGGTTTTCTACAGTTTGAAATATCACAATGCCAGCCATCAACATATTCAATAACAGGCTTTGCAAGTGCTAATTCGGCAGAATAAGGAAATTCTGTTGTTTTTTTACCATTAATGGTATAGGCTGTACAAACAGGGATTTTTTCTAAATAAGAAAGTACGTCTAGTTTTGTTAAAGCCACTTCATCACAGCCTTGTATACGAACGCCATAGCGAGAAGCAACTGCGTCAAAAGGTCCAACACGTCTTGGTCTGCCTGTTGCAGCGCCATATTCTCCGCCGGCAGCACGCAATGCTTCTCCTTCTTCTCCGAAAAGCTCAACGGTAAAAGGACCTTCTCCAACACAAGAAGAATATGCCTTCATAATACCAATGGTATTTGTCAATTTTAAATTTGGCACACCTGCACCAATAGGAGCATATGCAGCAATGGTAGAAGAAGAAGAGGTATAAGGATAAATACCAAAATCAATATCTCTTAAAGCGCCAAGCTGTGCTTCAAACATAACTTTTTTTCCTTCTTTTACGGCATTGTTTAAATAAGTTCCGGTATCGCAAATATAATCTTTAAATTCCTCAGCATATTTGTCTAACCATGCAATCATATCTTCATAGCTTACTTCTTTTGCCCCATATACTTTTGTAATAGTCAGATTTTTCCATGTTAATATTGTTTTTAAAGCAGATTTGTATTGTTCAGGATGAAGTAAATCACCCATACGAATACATTTTTTCATATATTTGTCTCCATAAACAGGAGAAATGCCACGTCTTGTAGAACCAAATTTAGCATCTCCAAGACGGTCTTCTTCTAAAATATCCAATTGTTTGTGATATGGCATACAAATAATTGCTCTATCGCTGATTTTTAAATTTTCAGGTGTAATTTTAACGCCAGCGTCTGTCAATTTTTTCTTTTCACCACTTAAATGTTCTAGGTCAATTACCATGCCTGCTCCCATAATATTGACAACTTCTTCTCGAAGAATACCAGAAGGCAAAAGGTTTAATATAAATTTTCCTTTATCGTTAATTACAGTGTGTCCTGCATTGTTGCCTCCTTGATAACGAGAAACGATATCATAATTTTCAGACAGAAGGTCTACCATTCTGCCCTTTCCTTCATCTCCCCAGTTGATGCCAACTATTGATGTTAACATAAAATAAAGCACATCCTTTCCAATGTGGTAAACTGCAACATATAGATTATAGTATAGTTTGGTAGATAAAATCAAGTTTTTCTGTTATAGAAATATTTTATAGCATTTATAAAAAATATTTATTTTATGTCAGAGTATTATTTTTTTAATGTAATAAAAGGAGATAAACAATAGAGAAAAAAGTGTGGCAGAATCATAAAAAAAGTCATAAGAAAACTTACAAAAATGGACAAAAAATAGTAAGGATTTACTATCATTTAACAAAGCAATTAGACTTAAAAGAAAAGAAAGCATTGAAAAATGAAAACCAGCATAAAATTATTTGATTTAAGAGAAAACATTGAATAAAAAAATTATACAGACATCTAAAAAATACAAAAAATAAAGACAAAGCAGATTTCAAAAAAAGTATTAGTTTTTTAGACAACCATTAAATTTAAAATAATAGATAGCATAATCCTATTTATTAAATCTTATAAAAAATCTATATACTTGATAAGGGCAAATATATGAAAAACAGTCTCTTTGTAACAATATATTTTAAAATATGTTATAAAGGGACTGTCATGATTATAATAATTCTTTATAAGAATAAATATAACGGTCTGCTAATTGTTGTATTTGTAATTTATCTTCAGCACGAGTATTTTCTGATACTGCAATGACGTAAAAATTATCTTTCTTAGCAGTGTCAATTGCATAAAGCGCATCTTCAAATATAATTGTATTTTCTTTTTTTCCTCCCAAGCGTTGCATAGTAATAGAAAAAGCTTCTCTATCGTTTTTTGTTAGACCCATTTCTGTACAGGTAGCAATAAATGAAAAGTATTTTATAATGTCAAGACGCTTCATAGCAGAAAAAATATAGGAAGGCTCAGAAGCAGTCAAAATACACATTTTTGAACCATTTTGTTTTTCTTTTTCTAAATATTGTTTGGCATAAGGTTTTAATGGTACTGCACAGCGGTATTGCTGTGCCACCATACTAATGATTTCTGTTACAATTTCATCTACTTCTTTTGAAATGGAAAATTGTTTTTTGAAATAAGCGGCTGTTTCCGGCAGTGTTTGTTTTTTGACAATTTCATTTAAGTTATCAGGAGCATTTAAATTATATTTTTGAATATATTCTCCAGCAATATTTTTCCAAACAGGCATAGAATCAATGAGTGTGCCATCTAAATCGAATATGATATGTTTTTTCATTTTTGATACTCCTTCAAATAAGTTTCAAATTTTTTTACAATACAAATACCCAGTGTCATAGGTCCTGTATGTGTTGCAATGGTTGCACCAATCTGAAAAGGCTGCAATAAAGGCAAGTTTGGTAAACTTTTTTGAATGATTTCAGTAAAAGGAGCAATTTCTGTTTCATCGTTAGTTATACCAATCGTAGCAACAAAATCTGTTTCATCTAAATGACTTTGTAAAATATAATTTTTTGTCAATTCTGATAATTTTATCATAGCTTTTTTTCGATTTCTGACAACTCCTGCTTTGTTAATTTCTCCATCTTTTAATACAATGAGAGGTTTAATATTTAAAATACTGCCGGAAACAGAAGCGACTTTTCCGATTCTGCCACCTTTTTGTAAATATGCTAATGTGCCGATTACAAAAAAAATACGGCTGTCTTTTTTGGTTTTTTCAACATAGTCGTGTACCTGTTCCAAAGAATAACCACTTTGCGCCATGCGGGCTGCCTCTCTTACAAGCAAATACTGAGAGCCTGTTGCCGCCCAAGAATTTTCGATATATATGACAGCGTTTGGATAATTTTCTTTTAATATTTCTTTGGCGGAAACGGCAGATTGAAAAGAACCGCTTAAAGTGTCTGTGATGGTAAAGCAGAGAATATCTTTACCGGCTTCTAAAGCAGGTGTAAAAGCATTGATATAATCTTGTACAGAAGGTAGAGAGGTTTTTGGAAATATATTTTCCTCTAATATTTTTTTATAAAATAGATTTAAAGAAAGTTCTTCAATTTCTTTTTGATATGTTTTTTGATCTAATGAGACATAAAAAGGAATGATTGTAATATGATATTTTTCTGCTACTTCTTTGGGAATATCAGCAGCGCCGTCGCTAAAAATTTCAAATGCAGACATAGTATGCCTCCTTAAAAAATAGTTTGTTTATATATGTTATGATAACAAATATTATAGTGCTTTTCAATTCAAATATTCCGATAAGTAGTATAAAAAACTATGTAACAAAAATATATTGACTTTTTTATATATTATTGTTAAAATAAAATTTTTAATTTTTTTATTATACTATGATATACTAAAATAAATAGAAATTTTTTAATGGTTACAAAAAAGCAGTGTATTACTGCTTTTTTGTATTTTTTAGTAAGTTTTTGGGTAAACTTTGTTTATAGTAAAATGAATAGAAAAGGAGGATATTTATGTTTCAAGTAGGAGAAAAAATTATTTACCCTATGTATGGTGCCGGTGTGATAGAAGAAATTGAAGAAAAAAAAAGCGGAACCCAAACAGAGTTGTATTATATTATACAGTTACCCAAAAATCACATGAAAATTCGTTTGATTGCAAATAAATCAGAAGAATTAGGCGTACGAGCTGTAGGCAAAAAACAAGAGATTGCCAAAGCATTGGAAGAAGTAGCAAATCGAAAAGTAGTTATGCCGGAAAACTGGAATTTACGTTACAAAGATAATTTACAAAAATTAAAAACAGGCAAGTTGGATATGGCTACAGAAGTGATCAAAAACCTGAATGAACGAGAAAAGATAAAAAAACTTTCTACTATAGAAAAGAAGATGTTTCGTACAGCAATGCAGATTGTATTAAGCGAAATCATATGCTCGTATGAAATTGATGCAGAAAAAGCAGAAGAATTACTTGCAAATTTGGTATTAAATTGTTAATATCTTAATAGCGTTATTATGGGGGAGGTGGTAATGATGAAAAGATTACTGGGAATTGTAATCAGTTTAATTGTTACAGCAGCGTTTTTTGCAATTTTTCATTTGTTGTATCTTTTGGACTTATTCAATATGAAATATATCATACCTTTTTATATACCGGTTGCTTTGTCAATTGTTGTTGGACTCATTTTTTATTTTCTTTTTTCCTCTGCTGTTGTAAAAAAGATTATGGTTCAGATGGCTAGAACAGAAGAAAAACTGGTAAAAATGAATTTAAAAGAATTGAGTTTTAGTCTATTGGGCTGCATTATAGGTTTAGCCATAGCCAATTTAATCGGTATTGCCTTTAGTAGTTTTGGACCTTTAGGAACAGGTATTATCATATTATTAAATATTGTACTTGGTTTTTTGGGGTTTCGTGTGGCGCGAAAAAAGAAGGATGAAATTAACGTAAGCGGTTTACAAAAGGTATTGGCAAATCCGGATGCTAAAAAAAATGTATCGTATTATGGCAGACCCAAAATATTGGATACCAGTGTCATTATAGACGGCAGAATATTAGACTTACTTCAAACAGGTTTTATTGAAGGAAAAATATTGATTCCTAATTTTGTTTTAGAAGAATTGCGTCATATTGCAGATTCTTCAGATTCTTTAAAACGAAATAGAGGAAGACGAGGTTTGGATATTCTTAATGAAATTCAAAAACAGCTTTCTGTACCTGTAGAAATTGTAGATTATGACCCAAAAGAAGCAATGGAAGTAGATTCTAAACTGCTTAAAATGGGAGAAAAAATGGATGCTTTTGTTGTGACAAACGATTTTAATTTAAACAAAGTGGCTGAATTTCAAGGAGTTCGAGTGCTAAATATCAATGAATTAGCAAATGCAATTAAACCTGTTGTATTACCGGGAGAGGAAATGCAGGTGACTGTAATTAAAGCAGGAAAAGAAAATGGACAAGGTATTGGATATCTCAATGATGGTACTATGATTGTAGTTGAAGGCGGCAGCCGTTTTATTGGAGAAACAAAAAATGTGATTGTAACAAGCGTCTTGCAAACTGCTGCGGGAAGAATGATATTTACAAAAATTGCAAATGCACTATAGTAAGCTAGGGCATAAGGGAATTCACTTATGCCTTTTTGGGTTGTGTTAATTTAATATGAAAATAAAAATGCAGAAAAAATTTTAAAAATGTAATTTCAAAAAAGAGTATACAAATAAAAGCGAATACCTGAAAAAATTTTTTAAAATAAAAAATGATGTTTTGTTTGTTCTTGAGAGTATGTAACACCTGCAATAGAAACCGGTGCTCGTTGGAACAAAGAAAAATGGCTATGGATAATAAAACAAAAAATTAGAAATGATATCCAAAGCAGATTCCATACCCATAATTATCTTTTCCATAACGATAAAGCCAATAGGAACAAAAAATTGCAAAATCTTTAAAAGCAATTTTTAATTTTTATATTTATGCATAGAAACAGCTCCTTTCTGGGAGAAACTGTTTTTGTTATAATTTTATTGTACTTTCAGTAAGAGACTGTTGTTTATATCATTTTGATGAAACAGAATCTTTTTTTGTATACGGAGGGAAGAATATGAGTCAAAAAAGTTATTGCACGGCTATTTTGCCGGCGGCAGGTTCTGGAAAACGTATGGGAAAAGATATAAAAAAACAATTTTTAAAATTAAATGGCAAAGAAATCATTGTCTATACCATTGAAAAATTTGAACAATGTAATGAAGTTGATGAAATTATCATTGTAACAACAGAAGAAACAATTCCATTTCTTTGGGAAATTGTAAAAAGAGAAGGATTTCAAAAAGTTGTTGCTATTGTAAAAGGTGGGACAGAAAGACAACATTCTGTTTATGCTGGGATTTGCGCTGTGAGTGAAAAAACAGATTTTGTGATAGTTCATGATGGTGTGCGTCCTTTTGTGGCAATAGAAGATATTTCCAAAACCATTGAAATAGCAAAACAAAAGGGAGCTTGTGTATTGGGAGTCAAAACGAAAGATACCATTAAAATTTGTGATGAAGAAAATAAAATTATTCAAACTCCAAAAAGAGATTTTGTCTGGTGTATTCAAACTCCTCAGGTTTTTAAAAAAAGCTTGCTTTTAAAAGCATTTGAAAAAGCAAACAAAACCGGATTTGTTGGTACAGATGAATCTGTATTGATAGAACAAATGGGATTTGATGTTTTTGTAGAGGAAGGACATTATGACAATATTAAAATTACAACTCCTGAGGACATGATGATAGCAGAGGCTTTTGTAAAAAAACAAATCAAAAAAGAAGTGATAATTTATACAGACGGCGCTTGTTCGGGAAATCCTGGTGCGGGAGGATATGGAGCGGTACTTTTATATGGTGATAAAAGAAAAGAATTGTCACAAGGATATCGCATGACAACCAATAATCGTATGGAAGTTTTGGCAGTGATAAAAGCATTAGAGATATTGAAAGGGCAGTGTAGTGTGACACTTTACAGTGATTCAAAATATGTAGTAGATGCTATAGAAAAAGGCTGGGTAAAAAAATGGAAAGCCAATGGATGGAAAAGAAATCAAAAAGAGTTGGCTTCTAATATTGATTTATGGGAAAGGCTTTTGCATCTATTAGAAAAACATCATGTAGTATTTCATTGGGTAAAGGGACATGCCGATAATATAGAAAATGAAAGATGTGATTTTTTGGCAAGAAAAGCCATTGAATATGGAAACCTGTTAGAAGATGAAAAATATCCATAAAAAATAGCGGAAAAAAATTCCAAAAGCTGGAAAAAATTAACTTTTAGATGAAATATTTATTGACACATTACTAAATATGTGATAGTATTAAAAACGTTAAAAGCATTTTTTATCTATGTAGGAGGATTTAAACATGAAAAAAGGTACAGTAAAATGGTTCAACGCAGAAAAAGGTTTTGGTTTTATTTCCGTACCTGGTGAAGACGATGTATTCGTACATTTCTCCGCTATTCAGGCTGAAGGCTACAAAACACTTGAAGAAGGCCAGGAAGTAGAATTTGAAGTTGTTCAGGGTGCAAAAGGCCCTCAGGCAGCGAATGTAACACGTGCTTAATCAATTATCGTATAGTTCACAAATGCGTTTTGCATTGAAATATATAAAAAATAGGTTATGCTCTATCGCCTTTCATATGAATATGAAAGGCTTTTTATATGCTGATTTTATATTGCGCATTGATAAGTGCTGTGGTAAAATACTAAAGAATTTTATATTTACCTTTAATTATTAGGTAGGCAAAAGAAAAAGAGGAGTAATGAAATATGAATCAAAAAATGGCACACATTAGAAATGTCGCTATTATTGCCCACGTTGACCATGGAAAAACAACATTAGTCGACCAGCTTTTAAAACAAAGCGGTATTTTTCGCTCTAACCAAGTGGTACAAGAAAGAGTGATGGACAGCGGAGATATTGAAAGAGAACGTGGCATTACTATATTATCAAAAAATACAGCCGTTCATTATGGCGATGTTAAAATCAATATTATTGATACGCCAGGGCATGCTGATTTTGGCGGAGAAGTAGAGCGTGTCTTAAAAATGGTAGACGGTGTTGTACTGGTAGTAGATGCTTTTGAAGGACCGATGCCTCAAACAAAGTTTGTGTTGAGAAAAGCGTTGGAATTAAGTCTTCCTGTTGTAGTTTGTTTAAATAAAGTAGACCGTCCGGAGGCAAGACCAAAGGCTGTGATAGATGAAGTATTGGAATTATTTATTGAATTGGACGCTAATGAAAATCAGTTGGATTCTCCTTTTGTATTTGCTTCTGCAAGAAGGGGAGTAGCTTCTTTAGACCTATCTGAAGAAGGAACAGATATGAAACCTCTTTTTGAAACGATTATAGAACATATTCCGGCTCCAAAAGGAGATTTGGATGCGCCTTTGCAGGCGTTGATTTCTACCATTGACCATAGCGAATATGTTGGCAGAATTGGTATTGGAAAAATTGAAAATGGTGTCATTCATGTCAATGATGAAGTGGTAGTGTTAAATATTCATCAGCCAGAATCTCAAAAAAAGGTAAGAATTACAAAGTTATATACTTTTGAAGGTTTGCAAAGGCAGGAAGTAAAAGAAGCAGAGGTTGGCGAGATTGTAGCTGTTTCCGGTATTGAAGATATTATGATAGGAGATACCATTTGTTCTCCTTTGAAACCGGTTCCATTGCCTTTTGTAAAAATTTCTGAGCCAACTATTTCCATGAATTTTTCTGTAAATGACAGTCCTTTTGCTGGTACAGAAGGAAAATTTGTTACTTCCAGACATATTCGGGAAAGATTGTATAAAGAATTGAATACAGACGTCAGTTTGAGAGTAGAAGATACAGATACTCCGGAATGCTTGAGAGTATCCGGACGAGGAGAACTGCATCTTTCTATACTTATTGAAACATTACGCCGAGAAGGCTTTGAATTTCAGGTATCAAAGCCGGAAGTACTTTTTCATGAAGAAGACGGCAAAAAATTGGAGCCTATGGAACAGGTTACCATTGACGTACCGGAAGAATTTGTAGGAAATGTCATTGAAAAATTAGGCGCAAGAAAGGGAGAAATGATTAACATGAGTCCCTCTAAGGGAGGCTATACTCGTTTAGAATTTATTATCCCTGCAAGAGGTTTGATAGGATATCGAAATGAATTTTTAACAGATACAAAAGGAAATGGCATTATGAATTCTATTTTTGATAGTTACCAGCCTTATAAAGGAGAGATTCCAATGCGTTCTCAAGGTTCTCTTGTGGCATTTGAAGATGGTGAAGCTATCGCATATGGTTTGTATAATGCGCAGGAAAGAGGAGATTTGTTTATTGGTCCTGGTGTGAAGGTGTATGCCGGTATGATTGTAGGGCGCAATGCCAGAGCAGAAGACATGGATATCAATGTTTGTAAGAAGAAACAACTTACAAATACAAGAGCCTCTGGGTCGGATGACGCTTTGAAGCTGACAACACCAATACAGATGTCTTTGGAGCAATGTCTTGAATTTATCAATGATGATGAACTAGTGGAGGTTACACCACAAAGTCTGCGTATGAGAAAAAAAGTATTAGATGCGGGATTAAGAAGAAAAATGCGTATCCGTGGATAAAATAGTTGTGAAAACAGGGAGAGAATGAATTTTCTTTTCCTGTTTTTATAAATGTATTTTGGTTGAGGTGCATTATGACAAGAAAAAAGGGCGGTTCTTTTGTAAAACAAGCGGCAATATTGGCTTTTGCAGGTATTATGGTAAGAGTATTTGGATTTTTGTATCGTATTCCTATGACAAATATGATAGGAGATGCGGGAAATGCCATTTATAGTGCAGGCTATTATATTTATACTTTTTTACTCATACTGTCCTCGGCAGGCTTGCCGGCGGCTATATCTAAAATGGTATCAGAAAGATTGGCTGTAGGAGAATATAGAAATGCTCATAAGGTTTTTAGAGTATCTTTATTTGTTTCCGGCAGTCTTGGGTTTATATGCATGATACTTATGTTTGTTTTTGCACAACAAATTGCAACTGTTTTGGCAAAGTCTCCGGAAAGTTATTATTGTATCTTGACATTATCACCAACATTATTTATTGTTGCAATTATGTCTGCCTATAGAGGGTATTTTCAAGGCATGAATACAATGTTGCCTACAGCGCTTTCTCAGATTATGGAGCAAATATTTAATGCTTTTTTTAGTGTTTATTTAGCATATGTACTTTTGGGATATGGAGTAGATAGAGCTGCAGGAGAAAAAAATATCATTATGGGCGCTGCCGGCGGCACAGCAGGAACTGGTATTGGCGCATTGGCAGGATTGCTTGTGATTATGTTTTCTTATATGTTACTAAAGCCGGTAATATATAAAAAGACAAAAAAAGAGAAAAATAGAAAAACAGCAGAAACAGCAGGACAAATTGCAAAAATATTGCTTACTACAGCACTGCCTATCATTGCAGGCACAGCCGTGTTTAGCATCACAAATTTAATTGACATGAATATGGTAATGAGAATATTGGAAGGTTCCGGACATACACATCAGCAAGCACAAGATTTATATGGACAATTATCTGGAAAATATGTTACATTGACAACATTGCCGGTATCTATTTCAACGGCTGTGGCAACAGCGGCTATACCAAGCATTGCTGCTTCTGCAAGATTAAGACAAAAACAGCAAGTGAAAAGAAAAATGAATATGACATTAAGAGTATCTATGATTATTTCTGTACCGGCAGGTGTAGGTATTGGAGTGTTAGGAGATAGTATTGTGAAAATGCTTTTTCCTCATGCTACAGAAGGGGGTATTTTGCTCACTGTAGGTTCTGTTTCCATTATATTTTTGGCGCTATGTCAAACAGTAACAGGTGTTTTGCAAGGAATTGGTCATGTCAAAATACCTGTTATAGGAGCAATATTGGGAGCTATTGTAAAGGTCATATTAAATGCTTTGCTCATTGGAATACCTTCCATTAATGTAATTGGTGCAGTGATTTCTACAACAGGCTGTTATATGGTAGCTTCTTTATTTAATTTGTGTATGCTCTCTCGTATCATGAAGGTGCACATTGATTTGCTGGGGTCTTTGTTTAAGCCATTGATAGGTTCTTTTGTAATGGGAGTTGTTTGCTTTTTGACTTATAAAGGATTATTTGCATTATTAAACAGTAATACCTTTGCCACCATATTTGCTATTATGATAGGCGTTATCATATATGGTCTTGTGATGCTTTTGATTGGCGGTATCAAAGAAGCGGATTTAATGACTATGCCTATGGGAGGAAGATTGGTTCGAATTTGTAGAGCATGTCGCTTGATGTGATAAAAGGAGGTCGGCATATGACGACTTTGATGGAAATACAACCCTTTATACAAGCATATGTAAAAGCCATTGCTGCAATACTGGAAACGGATGTTACAGTAGTGGATAATCATTTAATACGAGTGGCAGGCACTGGAAATTATGAAAAAGAAATTGGTGCAACAGTTTCACATAATTCTTTTTTTGAAAAAATTATGACTACAAGAAAGAGCGGTATGATTAAAAATGTTGCAGAGGAATTACTTTGCAGTGTTTGCGGAAAAAGAGAACAATGTAAAGAATTGGCAAATCTTGCGTATCCTATTTTTTTGAAAGATAGTGTGGTAGGAGTCATTTCTATTATTGCATTTGAAGAACAGCAAAGAGAAATTCTTTTAAGAAAAAGAAATCGATTGGAAGAATTTTTAAAATATATGTGCGTATTGATTGAAAGTAAACTTGCTACTACAGAAAGCAAAAATAAATTGGAACAGCAAATTAGAGATTTTACATTGTCAGAAGATAAATATACGCTCGTCGGAAATAGTGCTAAAATGCAAGAGGCGTTGAAAATAGCAACAAAAGTAGCAAAAACAAATTCTACTGTTTTTATTCGAGGAGAAAGCGGCACAGGGAAAGAGATTATGGCAAAAATGATTCATAATATGAGCAGTAGAAGAGAGCACCTTATGATATCCATTAACTGTGCGGCAATACCGGATACTTTGGTGGAAAGTGAGTTATTTGGTTATGAAGAAGGGGCTTTTACAGGGGCGAAAAAGAATGGTTCTATTGGAAAATTTGAATTGGCAGATAAAAGCACTATTTTTTTAGATGAAATTGGAGATATGCCATTACAAGTACAAACAAAATTGCTGAGAGTATTACAAGAAGCAAAGGTTGAAAGAATTGGAGGCAAAAAACCCATTCCCATTGATATTCGCGTTATTTGCGCAACAAACAAAAATATTGAAAAAATGGTGGAAGAAGGCACATTTCGAGAAGATTTGTATTATAGATTAAACATTATTCCCATTGAATTGCCACCTTTGAGAAAAAGGAAAGAGGATATTATTCCGCTGGTAGAATATTACATTGCCTATTATAATCAAAAATTATCAAAAAATATTAGCGGCATTTCTCAAGAATGTAAAAAGGCATTGTTAGGATATCGTTGGACCGGTAATATTAGAGAGCTAAAAAATATTATAGAATATCTTGCAAATATTGTAGAATGTGGTGAGATTGGTATTTCAGACTTACCAGAGCATATTGCTTTTCAAACAAATCAAAGTTATGCGGATCGTTCTTTAGATACGATTATGCAAGAATATGAAAAAAAAGTACTTACAAAGTTATTGCCCAAAAATGCTACTACAGAAGAAAAAGAAGAAGTGGCAAATTCTTTAAAAATAAGTAGAGCCACATTGTACCGAAAACTGAAAAAATATGGATTGTATTAAAAATCTCAAATATGAGAATATTTCTCAAAATTGAGAAGTAGTGATTTTTCGACAAAAAATGAGAGAAAAGAAATCCTTTTTTTATAAAAATCTCAAATATGAGAATATATTGTTTCAAAAATGCCTATAATTAGGCATTTTTTAATTGGCACGTTTTTTGCTTTATAAATAAAGTAGAAAATGAGTAAACAATGTATTACATATAAAGGAGGAGTTCTTATGATAGATAAAATGATTGAATTGATAAAAAGTGAAATGCAGCCAAGCCTAGGCTGTACAGAACCTGTTGCTATTGGGCTGGCGGTTTCCAGAACCTGTCAATATCTACAAAAACCTGCTACAAAACTAGAAATGCATATTAGTTCTAATATTTTTAAAAATGCTTATAGTGTTACAATACCAAACGCAGGAAAACCGGGAATACAACTTGCTTGTGCATTAGGATTCTTGCTAAGTAAGCCAGATAATACAATGGAAATTTTTTCTTCTGTTACCTCTGAATTGGTAAAAGAAGCTGAAAAATTAGTAGAAGATGGTTTTGTAGAAATACATATCATTAGCAGCAGTCAATTTTATATTGAAGTGTATGCTCTTAATGACAAAGAAAAAGCACATACTATTACAGTAGATAAACACGATAATCTTGTAAAAGTAGAAAAAGATGGAGCTGTTTTACTAGATAATATAAAACAAACTAATCAAGAACAGACAGTAGCAAGTTTTGATATTACAAAATATACATTTGAAGATTTTATTCGTATAGCAGAAACTGTAGAGATTGAAAAATTACAATTTATCAAAGAAGCTGTTGAAATGAATTTGCACATTTCCGAAGTTGGCATGAAGCAAAAATATGCTTTAGGTATTGGACCGGCTTTAAATGGTATGATGATAAATAAGAAATTGAGTAACGACTTAGTTACAACAGTAAAAAGTGTTGTTTCTGCAGCTTGCGATTTTAGAATGAGTGGAGGAAACGGCTCTGTTATGACTTTTTTAGGAAGTGGGAACCAAGGATTAGAAGCAACATTGCCTATTGCTGTAACAGCAAAATATTTAAACCTATCAGAAGAAAAAATGCTTCGTGCAGAAATGCTGGGGCTTATGATTACAATTTATATTAAATATCATGTAGGAAGGTTATCTCCTATCTGTGGAGCAACATTATCAGGAGCAGGTTCTTCAGCAGGTATCACGTGGCTTTTGGGCGGTTCTAAAGAAGCTATTTGTGGAGCTGTACAAAATATGTTAGGATGTCTTGCAGGTATGCTTTGTGATGGCGCAAAGGGAGGCTGTGCATTAAAATTATCTACAAGTGCAGGAGAGGCCGTTTACTCTGCATTGTATGCTTTAGATAATAGTATCATACAGCCTACAGACGGTATTATTAGTCAGAATGTAGAGGATACTGTAAAAAATGTTGCAACGCTTTCATTAGAGGGTATGGCAGAGGTAGATATGAAGATTATTGATATTATGATGCATAAAAAATAAAGAGAATAGACTACTATGGTAGTATTATTTTTTAAAATACTTTTTTATCTTTTTAGATAAAAAAGTATTTTTTTTGACAATAAAAATTTTTTTAACTTCTAAAAAAAGACATATTACAGTAATGTACTTGAAATCATCATTTGAATGTGAGATAATGAAATAAGTAAAAATGTAATGAAATGTTATAAGAAAATAATACCAGGAGGTGTTTTTTTGAAGGGAGAGCAGGATAGAAGGAGGCTACTTGAACCATATATCGAAATGCTTTCTTTTTGGGGGGAAAGTATAGAAGATTATTTGTTCATACTAGATGTAAAAGAACAACAAATATATTTTGCATCTTGTATATGGGAAAAATATTCTCTGCCATTTGAAGGAATTTCTTTTAATATAGAGGAGTTGCTTTCTATAGTTGATATTAGAGACAGAAAAAGAGTAGAACTTAATTTTAAAGATATTGAAATGGGGGAAAAAGACCAGTTAACTTTAGAATATCGTATGGTAGACAGAACAGGAAAGTCTAGCTGGGTATATTTTGTTGGCAAATGTGTATCTTATGAAAATGAAAAACCTAGTATTATTGTTGGCTCTATTTCAGAAAATGCAGTTAGTAAAAGAATTGACCAATTAACCGGTTTAAGAAACCAGACTGTTTTGGAAAAAAGCTTTTTAGAAATTTTTGAAAAAAAGAAATCAGGCTATTTTTTGATATTTGGTATTGATGATTTTAAAAATGTAAATGATAAATATGGAAGAAATTATGGAAATGAACAGTTAAAAAGATTAGCGGAAATCATAGAACAGAATATAGGATATGAAGGGCAAATTTATCGCTTAGATGGGGATAAATTTGGGGTTAATTTAATAGGATATGGCATAGAAAGTGTAAAAGCATTTTATAATATTGTAAAAGTAGCTTTTTCTGTTCAGACAGATTGTGCAGTTTCGGCAGGGGCAGTACGTTATCCTGATGATGCAAAAGAATATCATCGTTTGTATCAATATGCTGAAGATGCTTTGAAACATGCAAAACGACATGGAAAAAACAGATTATTCTTTTTTTCCATTGATGAGTATAAAGAACATCTTTTTTTTATAGATTTAAGAGAAGAGCTTTTTGAAAGCATCAAAAATAGTTTTGAAGGCTTTCATATATATTATCAGCCTGTTGTAAGAAATGAAGATGGCATTTTAGTAAAAGCGGAAGCGTTGATGCGTTGGAAATCAAAACAATATGGTGAAATTGGTCCAGAAGTATTTATTCCTATACTGGAGCAAACAGGAATGATACTAGACGCCGGAAAATGGATACTGGAAAAAGCAATGCAACAATGTTATATTTGGAGAAAAATAATTCCTTATTTTCGCATGAACATTAATTTATCTTATATACAATTAAAAGATAAAAAAATATTAGATATTATATTTCATGCTTTGGATAAAACACAATTGCCGGGTGAAGCTATTATATTAGAAGTAACAGAAAGTATACAACTTCAAGATTATTCATATTTCAATTTATTATTTTATCAATTAAGCAAAAGAGGCGTTGAAGTTTCCATTGATGATTTTGGAACGGGATATTCCAGTCTAGGCTATTTGAAAGAATTAAGTGTAGATGAAATTAAAATTGATAAATGCTTTGTAAGACAAATACAAAATGGGGAATATAATTTTCGTCTAATCAAAAATATGATTGAATTAGCTCACAGTGTGAATATTCGTGTTTGTGTAGAAGGCGTGGAAACAGTAGAAGAGCGTTTTGTATTGAAAGAATTATTTCCTGATGTAATACAAGGTTACTATTTTGGAAGACCAGAAAGTCCTGATCAATTTGAAAAGAAGTTCTTAGAAAGGGCAAAACAAGGAAAACCTATTGTAGATGATAGCAAAAGAAAAATACATATAGAAAATAAGAAATTATTAGAAAAAAACAAACAAAATTATAAACGGTTATTAGATGAGTTAGATGAAATTATATATGTTTGTGATACAAAAACACATGAATTATATTATATTAATAAAATAGGGAAAAAATTGACAGGAGCTTATGAATATACCGGAAAAAAATGTTATGAAATCTTTCAGAGCGGAACGGAACCTTGTAAAGACTGTAAAGATACCAATTCTGCAAATGGCATGTTTTGTGTGAAAATAAGAAAAAAAGAAAATACAGATATTTGCTTTTTGATAAGAGAAAAAACTATTTTATGGAATGAAAAACCAGCTCGTCTGGGGGTAGCAACAGATATTTTAGAAGAAAATGTTTCAAAAAATTTTTTAGAAAAGGAAAAATAGATATATTTATGATTGTAATACAAGAGGTCTAATAGAAGACCTCTTTTTTTGTATAGAGAAAATTACATGTTTGATAAATGGTTCGAAAGAGTCTTTTGACGTTGAAGTAGAAGTGATAGTGGTATTACAAATATACATAGTTTATCATGTACAAAATAAAGTTACAAATATCACATAGTAATTGCTTCTAAATATAACAGAAAAATGTTTTATAAAGGAAATAGGAACAATATTGTATGAGTGAATATACAAAAGACAAAAGTATGTTCAAATTATCTACATATGTTTGTGTAGATGCTATCTAAAATGAGAGCATGAATTTTTATGGAAAAAAACAGTATGATATTATAGGAACAATTTTGTGAGTTGAAATACAGGAATTTTGGTATAAAAATGATGATACAGTAGTAAAAAATGCAAATAAATCAAATGAGAGAAAATCAACTAGGAGAATAGCTTTGACGCCGAAGTAGGAAAACTTTTTTAAAGGTAGTAGATAACATAGGTGCAGTTTACAGACCAGACTATGCGTTTAAGAAGAAGCCAGAAACGAATGGAGTAAGGGTGCATAGGAAAAATCACTCGTTAGTCATGTGAAGACTTTTTTTGATATAACTTTCGGAAATGTTAAAAAAGAAAAGAGAATTTTTTTCAAAAATAGAGATTAAAAATTGATATTTTTGTGCAATATCATAATAATATAAATAAAATATTTGATAAGATATAGTGAAATTTTATTTTTTGTGTTAAATTTATGTGAAATATGTTGAATTTTGTGGTTATAAATGTTAAATTGAATATGTTTAGGGATATTTTGGAAAGTATTGATAAAAGTACAAAATATAAAAAAGAGGGGAATCAGATACACATATGAGGAGGAACATATGAGTTACGCAGAAATTATTATTCCATTTGTAGGTGGTTTAGCTCTGTTTATTTATGGTATGCAAATTATGGCGCAAGGCTTGCAAAATGCTGCAGGTACAAAAATGAAGCAACTTTTAAAAGCATTGACACAAAATAAATTAATGGGTGTATTGCTTGGTACGGTTGTGACAGCCATTATACAAAGTTCATCTGCTACAACAGTTATGGTGGTAGGTTTTGTAAATGCCGGCTTAATGAACTTAACACAGTCTATGAGTGTAATTATGGGTGCTAATATTGGTACAACAGTAACAGGATGGCTTGTTTCCAGTGTGGAATGGGCAAAATTTTTAAGCCCGTCTGTGATTGCACCTGTTGTTGTAATGGTAGGCGTTATTTTAATGATTACCGCAAAAAAAGCTACTCATAAAGAAATATCTTCTATTATTATTGGATTTGGCGTACTCTTTATTGGTATTGAAATGATGTCTGACGCCGTCTATCCTTTAAGAGAGTCTGCAACATTTAAGACACTTTTTGTGACTTTAGGAAACAGTCCTCTTTTAGGCGTTTTAGCCGGTGCGGCTGTTACGGCAATTATACAAAGTTCATCTGCTTCTGTAGGTATTTTACAAACATTAGCAGCTTCAGGGTTAGTACCCATTAATGCGGCTGTTTATATTATTATGGGACAAAATATTGGTACTTGTATTACAGCAATGCTTTCTAGTATTGGCGCAAGTAAAAATGCTAAATGTGCTGCTTATATGCATTTATTGTTTAATATTATTGGAACAATCATTTTTAGCATTTTAAGTATTATTTATTTTAAAATGATTAATCCTGAAATAGGCATAAATTTAATTACGCAAACGCAAATTAGTATGATTCATACAGCATTTAATATTGCTACAACAATATTGCTTTTTCCATTTTCTAACTGGATTATTGTTTTAGCAAAAAAATTAAATCGTGTGGAAAAAGAAGACCAAAAAGATGAAAGCGAACTGGTACATTTGGATGACAGAGTTCTTGAGACGCCAAGTTTTGCAGTACAAAGTGCGGTATTGGAAGTGATCCGTATGGGACACATTGTAGAAAAAAATTTGAATACAGCAACAATGACATTATTAGATAGAGATAGTCATAATATTTCAAAAGTTCATCAAAGAGAAATTACAATCAATAATTTATGTAGTGGTATTTCAGATTATTTAGTAAAAATTTTTAATACACACATCAATGAAAGAGAAAATTCTATTGTAACTTCTCTTTTAGCTATTATTACAGACATGGAACGTATAGGTGACCATTGTGAAAGTTTAGTAGAATGTGTAGAAGATTTGGAAAAAGAAAAAGTTTCCTTTTCTGATTCAGCTATAAAAGAATTGAAAGAAATGATTGATAAAACAAAAGAAAGTTATATTAATGCATTAAAGGCAATAGAATTTTCTGACACTTCTTATGCTTACGAAACAGTTCGTGCGGAAGATATGGTAGATGATATGGAGCATAAATTAAGAGCAGGGCATATTAATAGATTAGCAAATAATCTTTGTAATGTACGTTCAGGTATAAGATATTTAGATTCTTTGACAAGTTTGGAACGTATTTCTGATCATGCTTTAAATATTGCTCAAGTAGCCATTAATGAAAACAGAAAAGAAAAAAGATGTGCTGAAGCTATAGAATAATTTTTCAAAAAAAACAGATACTATTGCTGAGGTGATAGATATGATAAAAAATCGAGATAAAAACATAAATAAACAAGATACTGTTTCCAGAAATGATTTGTATCAAATTCGTCAAAATGCAAAATATGATGCAGAAAGCGGAAAAGCAGAGCCTGATAATAATATTTTTTGGGAGGAAAGAAGCAATCCTCTCAGTAGTAAAGGAAACTAAATATCACATAATCAAGAAGGCTATCACAGTGATTTTGTGATAGTCTTTTTGTATAAAGAAAACCACATGTAGTTCAAAAAAGCCTTTCGGTGTTGAGGTAGAAGTGATAGGAGGATTACGGATAGACATAATTTATCGCATACAAAATGGAATTGCAAATATTACATAACATTTGATCCGAAATATTAGGAAAAAAGTGTTTTATTATCAATAGGGGAAATAGGGGGTGAGTGGAAAGAAGTCAGTATACCAAAGACAAAAGTATGTATATATACTCATAGAGATATCGCCTAGTGTATCAAGTTTTAAGGGATATTTGAAAGGGAAAAGCAGTACAATATGGTAGGATTTCGTGAGTTGAAATACAAATATACAAATAGAGAATTTTGCTGCAATATAATACAGCTGCAAAAAATGCAGATAATATATAGGAATCAATTAAGAGAAAATCAACGAAGAGATCAGTTGACTGACACTGGAATAAGGGCAGCAGGCAACACAAGCATAGTTGAAAGACTAGATTATGCTTTTAGACATAAGCGAGCAATGAAGGCTATGACTTCATAAGAAAAATCATCCGCTAGGTGGATGAAGGTTGTTTTATTTATGATAGAAAGTTTTGTTATTGTATTTATTGATATGTCATAAAATAAAATTTATAAAAAAATATGTTGCAATTTGCAAAAAAAAGTTTTATACTATAATCAAGTTTTGCAAAACTTGATGAAAGACTATGGCAATAGATTTGATTAAGGAGGAATAAAATAATTACTTTTTGTATATCTTTTGTTTTTTGTTTAGGATTGATTACAACAAATGTATTTGCTTCTAATATTGTAAATATTGATGCTAGAGAAGCAACACCACAAGAAATAGCCAATGGAATAATAACAGCTTCCAATACAAATAAAACGGTTATTATAAATTGGGAAGATGGTACAACTGCTACATTAAGTCCTGTTTCTGAAGATATTCCCGAACTCTATCTAAATAAAACAAAAACTTTAGATTTAACAACTTCAAGCTGGACAAAAGTAGTATCGGATGAACCTTGGTGGACAGTAAATTTAAAAGTAACCAACAAAAAAGGAAATCCGGGTAGTATTGATATAAAAGTGGTAACAGATTATGCTGCAGATAATGTACATTACTATTATGGTTTACCTGTAAATTATAATACTACATTGAAGCTTGCTACTCCAAGTTACTATACTGTATATGCTCGTGCAAGCGATACATCAGGCGAATATACCATTAAAGTAAATGATTGATATTGTTTAAGCAAAGAAAACATGGGTTAAAATAAGTCACATTTTTATAGATGTGGCTTATTGTATAAGAAAGGAAATGAATATGATAAAGGATTACAACTTCAATTCAATTTTTTTGTGCAATTTTTCAAAAAGAAAATTCTATATATTCTTTTTTGTGATGATGGTTATACTTTCTTGTCATAGTATTGTGCAGGCAAGTGATACAGCAAAAGAAATGCCATGGCATTTTATAGATGATTTTGAGCAAAGATATGCTAATAGTGTTTCTTATGAATTGATTGAAACAATCGAATTTGACCTTTCTACAGAAAATCCCTTTCAAACATATAAAATCAAAAGAGAAGGAGAGGGGATTATTTTTTCTTTTGTAGGAACAGAGCATCCAATTCATGTTTCCATGACAACAGAAGATAGCCAAACCTATAGCGGAGGTTTTTATGGTGATACTGCTATTTCCATTGATTTTGAAAATAACACAATACAGCAGTTTCAATATGAGCTGGGTATAGAAGAAAATGAAGATATAAATGGAAATGAAAGCACTATAGATTCATTGTGTGGAACATTAAATGTTTATAAAATAATAGAATAACAAAAATGGATTGAATATGTTAAAAAAATGACTAACCATAAAAGAAAAGGTGATTTGGCAGATAGTAAAGTTATTTATAAAAGTTTATGTACTTATTAAAATCACTTATTTTTTCAACAAAAAAGCTTCGGAAATCTATATAATACAATAGAGTTTCGAAGCTTTTTATAGTATATTCACTTTAATATTGTCAGGTATATTAATTCTGTTTATCAAATTAAGAAATTAAAATTTAATTTTTTTAGATCAGTTTTAAAATCAAATGTACTATATTAATTAATGTGATTTCTTTCAAGTTTACAATATCATCTTATAAAATTTTCTTTATAAGGAGCTACACGTTTTACTATTCATAATATAAGTTGCCTTTTATAAGCATAACAAAAAATTATATACCATTTTTGTTATGATAGCGTTTTTCTGTACAGCTAAATTTGAGTTAGTAAAGTGCAGCTTATATCTTTCATAACTTTTCTGACGAACATATTGTTTATAAGGTTTAGATAGATATAAAGCAAAAAAGACAAAATATTAGTTTAAACCATTTTATTACCCTATCAAGTCTTAATTTTCATTATTCCCACTGGAAAAATTCAGATATATGGGAGTGTATTTGAAGTGATTTCACAGGCGAAAAATTCGCAAATATGTTAATGTTTCACCTATTATTGGGGGCATCTTATTTTCTTAGTATCAAAATAGTATCACAGAAACGGAGGAAAAACAACATTTTCAAGCTCCACACGACCCGTCCAAAATCAATGGTGGCACACTTTGTGTACCACCATTGACGGTCCCAGCTGGGATTGCTACATTTTTCAGGGGTTAACCGCTCTTTCTTTACTCCATTTTATCCTTTAACATCTCCGTCAAAAGACCATCCATTACGCTCAACAAATCCCAGGAAAATCCGCTTAAATTCGTCTATGCTCAGATCAGAAGATGTTTGCGAAATACAACCACAGATTTTCTCCATCTCCAGACAGCCACCAAATGACCAATTATTCTCTTCAATGAAATCTATCATTTTATACCAAAATTCTTCCTCCCTCATTTCTGGAGGTAGTCTCCCAATGCGGCCTTGAATTTCGAACTCTTTTGTCATGGCTGTCTCTCCTTCGTTCTTAGTTTGTCCAATGAATTGTGGCAAAGCCATCGACCCAACCTAAGCGATCAATTTTCGACTTATGTATTTCAAAACAACTTAACGGATAATCTTTAAATCCCTCCCGCTCTTTTGGTTGTTCGATTGCCTCGTTTGCTTTTGTTTCAGAAGAAAAAACACCAATCAGTTTTTCTTCCTCATGTGTTCTGTTATCATCTGTCAAGTCATGTATATGCCATAGCAAAAAAATATCCATTTTTTCAACGACCTTTCCGCAACACTGCCGCCTCCGTCTAAAATTAGAGGAAGCGAACAAGACTGGACTGTGTTACCATCTTCTCCATGAACAGGAATTGAGAATTTCAAGAAATGACATCATCAATGATATTTAAATCGTAATCGAATATAGCCCGATAAGACAAACAATAATCATTTTCCTCATCATTTATGGTAATAATACAGGTAATTGTATCTAATGGTGGATCAAAATTAAAATTTTTATTGAATGATACCATAGTGTCGTAAAAACGGTATGTTCTCATTACTGTATCAAAGTCTGCTCTCAAATTGTCAACAAATTGATCTCGTTCATCGTCGTACCAATTTGTTAAACATTGTTTCATTGCATCTCGTGTCAATCTGAAAATATCTGAATTCTCAATAAATTCGCTAAAAGCATCTTTGTCCATTGGTAATCTCATTCTTTTCCTCCTGCATATTCATATTATCCTGTAAAACTCTAAAACATCACTTGACTGTGTGATTACAGCATACTATAAGAATGTAAATAAATCTACTCTCCAGTTTTAAAATCAAATGTACTATATTAATTAATGTGATTTCTTTCAAGTTTACAATATCATATTATATAAGGAGCTACATATATTTAACTGCTCATAAGATAAGTTGCCCTTTATAAGAATTACAAAAATTATATACCATTTTTGTTATGATAGACTCTTTCTGTACAGCTAAACTTTAGTTAGTAAAGTGCAGTTTATATCTTTCATAGATTTTCTTACGAACATATTGTTTATAAGGTTTATGATAGATATAAAGCAAAAAAGATAAAAATTGCTAACAAAATATTAGTTTCAACCATTCTATTACTCTATCAAGTCTTAATTTTTATTATTCCCACTCGATGGTTGCTGGTGGTTTGCTTGTAATATCATAGACAATGCGATTAATATGTTTTACTTCATTTACAATTCTTACAGAAACTTTATCCAAAACATCATAAGGAATTCTAGCCCAATCAGCGGTCATAAAATCTGTGGTTGTAACACCGCGAAGAGCAACTGTATAATCATATGTTCTAAAATCTCCCATTACTCCAACGCTTCTCATATCTGTGATAACTGCAAAATATTGATTGATACTGCGATCTAAACCGGCAAGAGCAATTTCTTCTCTGAAGATAGCATCTGCTTGTCTTAGTATTTTTAGTTTATCTTCTGTCACTTCTCCTATCACACGAATGCCAAGTCCCGGACCGGGGAAGGGTTGTCTCCAAACCAGTGTATCAGGCAAGCCAAGTTCTATACCCATCTGACGCACTTCATCTTTAAAGAGCAATCTAAGCGGCTCAATCAATTCTTCAAAATCTACAACTTCAGGCAGACCCCCTACATTGTGATGGGATTTGATAACGGCACTGTCACCAAGACCACTTTCAATGACATCGGGATAGATGGTTCCTTGCACAAGATAATTGACTTTTCCGATTTTTTTTGCTTCATCTTCAAATACACGAATAAATTCTTCTCCTATCACTTTCCGTTTGCTTTCCGGATCTGTAATACCTTTTAATTTATTTAAAAAACGTTGCTGTGCATTAACACGAACAAAGTGAGAATCAAATAAATTGCTGAAAACAGCCTCTACTTCATCGCCTTCGTTTTTACGCATTAAACCATTATCTACAAAAACACAAGTCAACTGTTTTCCAACTGCCTTTGAAACCAATGCGGCAACAACGCTGGAATCTACCCCTCCGGAAAGAGCACAAAGCACCTTGCCATTGCCAACTTGATTACGAATGGATTGGATTTGATTTTCAATATAATTGGTCATCGTCCATTGGCCTGTACAACCACAAATTTCATATAAAAAGTTATAAAGCATTTGAGACCCCTTTGGAGTATGATTTACTTCCGGGTGGAATTGTACGCCATAAAATTTCTTTTCTTCACATTCTATAGCGGCGGCAGGACAAGTAGGGGTTGTGCCAATTACTTTAAATCCTTCTGGCAGTTGTGTGACATAGTCTGTATGGCTCATCCAGCAAATTTCATTAGCTTCAATATCTTTTAATAGTTTACTAGAGGTATCAAATGTTACTTCAGCTTTTCCATATTCACTTTTTTCAGCGGCATTTCCAACTTTTCCACCCAATGTAAATGCCATAAGCTGACAACCATAGCATATGCCAAGAACAGGAATGCCTAGTTGAAACAATTCTTCTGAACAACGAGGGGCATTTTCGTCGTATACGCTGTTGGGACCGCCTGTAAAAATAATACCTTTTGGATTTTTTTTCTTAATTTCTTCTATGGGTTTGTTCCAAGGTACAATTTCACAATAAACATGATGTTCACGAACGCGTCTGGCAATTAACTGGTTGTACTGTCCGCCAAAGTCTAAAATCATAATTAATTCTTGATTCATATTCATCCTCCGTTTTTATTTGCATACTTTTTGAAAAGAATACTGCCGTAACAAAATTTACGGCAGAGAACTAATTACTATACTATCACAGCAAAGGGTTTTGCACAAGATATAACAAAAAATATGATAAAATTTGTTAAATTTTATAGAATGGTTTACATTCATTTGGAATTGACACAATAATATGTCTTTGATATGATGATTAACGTCAATATTTCATCATTTAATCAAATATGTAAAAAGGAGGGGCATTTGTGGAATTATTAGAAAAATGTTTTAAACTAAAACAAAATAACACAACTGTAAAAACAGAACTGATGGCAGGTCTTACAACGTTTATGACAATGGCATATATTCTTATTGTCAATCCAAATGTGTTGGGAGCAACAGGTATGGATTCCGGAGCAATACTGACGGCAACGGCAGTGGCGGCAGCCATTGGTACATTTTGTATGGCTTTTTTTTCAAATTATCCTTTTGCGTTAGCGCCCGGTATGGGATTAAATGCTTATTTTGCCTATACTGTTGTAGGACAATATGGATATGATTGGAAAGTTGCATTGGGAGCAGTTTTTGTAGAAGGTATTATATTTATTTTATTATCTTTGATAAATGTGAGAGAAATGATTTTCAATGCAATTCCTAAAAATATGAAAGCCGCAACAAGTGTAGGAATTGGATTGTTTATTGCTTTTATTGGTATGCAAAATGCCGGTATTATTGTAGATTCTGCTACATTAGTAGCTTTGGGGGATGTCAAATCCGTACCTGTTGCATTGGCATTAATTGGAACAATTATTACAATGATATTTGTAATTAAAAAAATCAAAGGAGCGCTTCTTTGGGGGATTCTTGCAACATATATATTAGGCATTCTTTGTCAGTTGACAGGATTATATGTGGTTAATCCGGAAGTGGGGGCATATTCTCTGATACCAAGTGGTATCATTTCTGCACCGCCATCTTTGGAACCGATTGCAATGAAAATGGATTTTAGTTTCTTTTTCTCATTTGATTTTGCTGTGATTGTATTTGCATTTTTATTTGTAGATTTATTTGATACATTGGGTACATTGATAGGTGTTTCTTCCAAAGCGGGATTTTTAGACAAAGAAGGCAAACTGCCTAGAATCAAAGGGGCATTGTTTGCAGACGCTGTCGGTACAACAGTAGGCGCTATGTTGGGTACTTCTACAGTGACAACATTTGTAGAAAGCGCTTCCGGTGTGGCAGATGGCGGCAGAACAGGTTTAACGTCCTTTACAGCGGGTATTTTGTTTTTGGTAGCGCTAATTTTTACACCAATTATTTCCGTAATACCATCTTTTGCCACAGCTCCGGCATTGATTGTAGTAGGACTGTTTATGATAGAAAATGTAACCAATATTGAGTTTGCGGATTATACAGAAGGTTTTCCGGCATTTATTACAATTTTAATGATGGTTGTGGCATACAGTATTTCAGAAGGGCTTGTATTTGGTACAATTTCTTATGTTTTATTAAAATTATTTACAAGAAGAGCAAAAGAATTAAATCCTGTTATTATTATTATTGCAATATTGTTTTTCTTGAAATTAATTTTAGGTTGATAGATAACAAAAAATAGTATATAATAAAAAAAGAATAAAACATTTGTATGACTGGCGGAAGTAGAAAAACTACAGGGAGTACAAATGAAAAAGCCGACCGCCTGGGCGAGATAATATATTGTCCCAGGTGGTTTTTTGTTGTAAATAATATTTGAGTATAGGTTCTGTTAATTTAATATAAAAATAAAAGTAGAGAAATTTGCGATAAATATATTTTTGATATTCATAATGATCTTTTCCAGAACCATAAAGACAATGAGGACAAAAAACAGCAAAATCTTTCAAAGTAATTTTTATATTTATGTATAGAAACAGCTCCTTTTTGAAAGAAACTCTTTTTATTTTTATTTTATTGTATTTTTAATAAGGAAATGTTGCCTATATCATTTTAACGTGACAGAATCTGAGTGTATTTAAGGAGGCTATTTTTATGAAACGTGCATTGATTAGTGTGTCTGACAAAACAGGAATCATAGACTTTGCAAAAGAACTTTCTTATTTAGGCGTAGAAATCATATCTACGGGAGGAACTTATAAGGCATTAAAAGACGCAGGAATTTCGGTGATTGGTATTTCTGATGTAACTCATTTTCCGGAGTGTTTAGACGGACGTGTCAAAACACTACATCCTTCCATTCATGCAGGTATTCTTGCTATCAGAGGAAACCAAGAGCATATGAAACAGCTTTCTGACTTAGGTATTGATACCATTGATATGGTTGTGGTAAATTTATATCCTTTTAAACAAACCATATTAAAACCATGTGTTACAAGAGAAGAAGCCATTGAAAATATTGATATTGGCGGACCGACTATGATTCGTGCGGCAGCAAAAAATTATCAAGATGTGGCAGTTATCATTGACCCAGCTGATTATGGCAAAGTGATTGAAGAATTGAAAACAAAAAATGAAATCTCTATTGATACAAAGTTTTATCTCAGCACAAAAGTATTTATGCATACTTCTCACTATGATAGCCTGATAGCAAATTATATGAAAAAACAAGCCGGTATAGAACAATTTCCGGATACATTAACTTTAACCTATGAAAAAGTACAACAAATGCGTTATGGTGAAAATCCACATCAAAAGGCAGCTTTTTATAAAGAAGTGGGAGAAAATAAAGGAGCGTTAACAAATGCAGTGCAGCTTCATGGAAAAGAGCTTTCTTTTAATAATATTAATGATACAAACGGCGCTTTGGAATTGTTAAAAGAGTATGATGAACCTACCATTGTTGCCTGCAAACATGCAAATCCTTGTGGTGTAGGCAGTGCAGATACAATTTATGAAGCATATAAAAAAGCATACCACTCTGACCCTGTTTCTATTTTTGGCGGTATTATTGTAGCCAATAGAGAAATTGACAAAGCTACCGCAGAAGAAATCAGTAAAATATTTGTAGAAATTATATTGGCGCCGGCTTTTACCAAGGACGCACTGGAAATATTAAAACAAAAGAAAAACATTCGTATTATGACATTAGAAGATATACAGCAAAAACAACCTGAAGGCGCTTTGGATATGAAGAAAGTTTCTGGCGGTATATTAGTACAAGATGTTGACAATGCTTTATTGACAAAAGAAGATTTAAAAGTGGTTACAAAACGTCAACCGACAGAAAAAGAAATGGAGGATTTACTTTTTACTTGGAAAATTGTAAAATATACAAAGTCAAACGGCATTGCCATTGGAAAGGATAAACAGTCTGTTGGCGTTGGACCAGGACAGGTCAATAGAATATGGGCATGCCAACAGGCAATTGAACATGGAACAAATCACTTGGGAGAAGATGTTGTAAAGGGTGCTGTGTTAGCTTCTGACGCCTTTTTTCCGTTTTCTGATTGTGTGCAAGAATGTGCAAAAGCAGGCATTACAGCAATTATACAACCAGGTGGTTCTGTTCGTGACCAAGAGTCCATTGATGCTTGTGACGCAGCAGGCATTGCAATGATATTTACAAATATGCGTCATTTTAGACATTAATCATAAAAGATAGACGCCCGATAGCAGTACTTGTATCGGGCATTTTATATATTGAGGTGTATATGGAAAATAAAGAGTTGAAAAAAATAATTGACCCACTTATTTGCTGGTATCAAATATCTGCTCGTGAATTGCCTTGGAGAAAGGAGCCTACTGCTTATGGCGTATGGGTATCTGAAATTATGCTTCAGCAAACAAGAGTAGAGGCTGTAAAAGAATACTATATTCGTTTTATGAACCAACTGCCTACCATAAAAGACTTGGCTGAGGTTTCACAAGAAAAGCTTTTAAAACTTTGGCAGGGATTGGGATATTATAATAGAGCAAAAAATATGCAAAAAGCTGCCATAGAAGTTATGGAAAAATATCATGGAAAGCTGCCTATGTCTTATGAAGCATTATTAAAATTAAAAGGAATAGGAGAATATACAGCAGGAGCAATTTGTTCTATAGCATTTGGATTACCTGAAGCTGCAGTTGATGGAAATGTACTTCGTGTTATGACAAGGTTGACTGTTGATGACAGAGATATTATGACAAAGGAAGTGAAAAAGGATTTTTCCCATGAAATAAAAGAAATATTGCAACATACAAATCCTAGTATTTTTAATCAAGCTTTGATGGAATTAGGAGCAACTATCTGTCTTCCAAATGGTCTTCCGAAATGCGGGATATGCCCTTTAAAACAGTATTGTCAAGCATACAAAGAAAATCGTATGATGGATTTTCCTTATAAAGCGGCAAAAAAACCACGAAAAATAGAAAATCGTATCATGTTTTTTATACTTTTTGAAAATAAAGTAGCATTGCGTAAAAGAACAGAAAAAGGATTATTATCAAATTTATGGGAATTACCTAATATATTATCAGAAGAAAATATATCTCCTTTTCAGCAATTATTAAACTGGGGGATTTTGAGTGGAAAAGTGGAACCATTGGGAAAAGCAAAACATATCTTTACACATATACAATGGAATATGGAAGGATATTTTGTAAAAGTGAACAATTTGCAAAAACAACAACAAGATTTTGTTTGGGTAACAGAAGAAGAAATGCAAAAATATTATGCATTACCTTCTGCTTTCAGACATTATATCAAAAAAGGTTGGGAAGAAGGAAAAAAAGAACATGAATTTTAAAGAAGAAATAGAAAAATATGTTCCTCAAACACAACAAGAAGAAATAGAAAAAGTAACAATGTTACAGTATATTAATTTGTTTTATGATAATATACTATATCGTAGCAATACATTAGTGCACATGACAGCCTCATCTATGATTTTTAATGAAAAAAAAGATAAAATATTGATGATTTATCATAAAATTTATCAATCTTGGTCATGGACAGGCGGTCATGCTGATGGAGAGAGTAATTTGCAAAAAGTGGCATTAAAAGAGGCAGAAGAAGAAACAGGTGTAAAACGATTTCAAATACTAAAAAATGGCATTGTATCCATTGATATTTTAACAGTAGAAGGGCATTATAAGAAAGAAAAATATATTAACCCGCATATACATTTTAATGTAACATATTGTTTTAAAACATCGGAAAAAAACAAACTGATTTTGAATGAAGAAGAAACTCATGCAGTACGATGGATACCCATTTCTGATATAAAAAGCTATTGCAAAGAGGAAAAAATGATACAAATTTATGAAAAGATAATAAAAAGAATGCAATAAATAAGAATGGATATCATTTGACTTTTTTTCTCTTTTGTACTACAATAGAAAATAGCATAAATTGGTATGGGCAGATAGGTGATGAATATGGTCAAAATTGCAACAAAAAAAGAGCAAAAGGATTTTTATAATCTTTGGCGTATTTGCTTTGAAGACAGTGAAGTTTTTTCAAAATGGTTGTTTGAAAAAAGGTTTTTACCCGATTTTTCCACTTATATCCAAAAAGATGGAAAAATTGTTTGTTGTATGCAAGCATATCCTTTGCATATTTCTATTTGTGGAAATATTGTAAAAGGTGTAATGCTTTGTGGGGTTTGTACAGAACCAAGCTATCGCAAAAGAGGGCTTATGAGTCAGCTTTTTAAAGAAACAATGCAAATTCTTAGAAAAAAGGGTTTTATTGTTGCAGTACATACGCCTGCAAAGCTGAATAGCTATTTTTCTTTTGGACACTTGCCTGTCAATCGATGCAAATATATTAAAACAGAAATGATTCCTATTTTAGAGAAAAAAAAGGAAATTTTTGAAATAAAGGAGAATTTTCTGGCATTATATCATTGTTATTATCATTTTAGTCAAAGGTATTCTGGCATTGTTAGTAGAACCATGGCTGATTTTTTGTTAAAAATAGAGGATTATACAATAGATGGAGCAAAAGTCATTGCATATATGCCTGATAGAGAAGTAAAGGGATATGCTGTTTTTTATTCTACAAAAGATAGTATTCAAGCAGTTGAAGTAGTTGCACAAACACAACAAGACTATCAGGAAATTATAGAAGGTATTTGTTCTTATGGGAAAGGCTTAAAGCTATCCATCAAATTACCAACAGATGTTTCTGTTACACTTCCTTTTATAAAGGAGGAAATTGTAGAAAAGGGTGTAGCAGGTGTATTGCAATTGCCTCAGCTAATGGGTGTTTTAGGAAGTCAAAAAGGCTATGCTATTGAAGTCGAAGATGAGATCATTTTAGAAAATAACGGTGTTTTTGATTTAGATGGTACAAAAACAGATAAAACGCCTGATATAAAATTAAATGCAGGCAACATGACTCAGCTTTTATTTGGATATTGTTGTTTAGAAGAATTGAAACAGAAAGGACTTGTTAAAATATATCATAAAGAAAATGCAAAAAAAATAGCAAGCTATTATCAAAAACAAAATTGTTATATTATAGATGAGTATTAAATTTGGAGGAGCATATGGAACTGAAATTGGAAGTCAAACCAACAAAAAAAAATATATTAAATTTTAAACCCATTGATTTGTCAGCAAAAGAAATAATTGAAAGCTATACAAAACCATGGAATATTGGTTGTTCTGACCTTTCTTTTGCCAATTTGTTTATTTGGGGAGCAAATGGTAAAATGGAATATGCAGAATTGGAAAATGTGTTATACATTAAATTAGATTTTGAAAAAGTACCAACATATTTGTGGGCACCTATTCCAAAATATGGAATAGATATTGATTATAGAAAAGCGGTTTATACGGCTATTGATTATATGAAAGCAATTGGTGTAGAGCCAACATTACGGTCTGTTTGGACACCTTTTAAAGAAAAAATAGAAAAGTATTGTCCGGAACTTTGTATACAGCCTTTAGAGATGACATGGGACTATGTTTATGAAAGAGAAAGCCTTGCCACATTAAGAGGAAAAAAGCTCCATGGAAAAAGAAATCATATCAATAAATTTATGTCAAAATATCCTGACTATGCTTATGTTATGTTGGAAGATTCTATGATAGAAGACTGTATTGCCCTTTACAATGATTGGAGTGGACAAAAAGAAGAAACTTCTATTGAATTGTTTGACGAAAGAACTTCTGTTATGCTAGCTTTACGTTATAGAAAGGCATTAGGATTAACGGGCGGCTGTATTTTTGTTAAAAATGAGTTAGTAGCTTTTACAGTAGGGGAAAGACTTTCTGAAGATATGCAGTTAATTCATATTGAAAAAGCTAAAGCAGATATAGACGGAGCATATCCTATGATAAATCAACAGTATGTTTTACATGAATGTCAAGATGTAAAATATATCAATAGAGAAGAAGATATGGGATTGGAAGGAATGAGAAAAGCAAAACGTTCTTATCATCCTATAAAAATGATAGAAAAATATTTTGTTAGCACAAGAGATTTGAGTAATGAAAAGGGGATTTGGTTACAATAATAGGAAAAAGACCTTGTATTAAAACATTTTACAAGGTCTTTTTTCATATTTTATATAAAAATAGAAAGGGAGAAAAAACATGACTCATTTTATTATAAAATACTTTATCGAAAATGAAAAATATAATACAACAAAAGATGCTACTTCTATTAGAAAAAGATATGGTATTGTAAGTGGATGTGTAGGGATTTTTTGTAATATAGTATTATTTTTTATAAAACTATTTGCAGGTATTATAACACATTCTATATCTATTACAGCAGATGCTTTTAATAATTTGTCTGACGCAGGTTCTTCCATTGCTACAGTATTAGGATTTCAATTAGCAGAAAAATCACCAGATAAAGAACATCCATTTGGTCATGGAAGATATGAATATATAGCAGGTTTTATTGTTTCTATTATTATTATTTTAATGGGTGTAGAACTATTAAAAGCTTCTGTAGAAAAAATATTTTTTCCACAAGAAGTAATATTTCATACATCTACTATTATAATACTATCGATTTCTATTATTATAAAAATATGGCTAAGTATTTTTAATCAAAAAATAGGTAAAATCATTCAATCTTCTGCATTAAAAGCAACTGCTATGGATAGTTTTAGTGATGTGATTGCAACAATAGCTGTTATAATAGGTGTATTAATCAATCATTTTTTTAGTGTAAATGTAGATGGCTATATAGGGGTGATTGTAGCAATATTTATATTTTATACAGGTATTACAACTGCTAAAGATACATTAGATCCATTAATTGGTACAGCTCCTGATAAAAAATTTATAGAAGATATAAAAAAATTTATATTATCTTATGATGACATATTAGGAATACATGATTTGATTGTTCATAGCTATGGAGCAGAAAAAAAATTAATTTCACTTCATGCAGAAGTATCTGCTCATGAAAATATATTAAAAATACACAATTGTATTGATGACATTGAAAGAGGTATAAAACAGAAATTTTGCTGTGATGCCGTGATTCATATGGATCCTATTGATACAGAAGATGAAAGCTCAAAACAGTTGTATCAAAAAGTTAAGGTGATTGTGTTTGAAATAGACAAAACTTTTCAAATTCATGATTTTAGAGTAATAACAAATGAAAAAGAAACAAAAATATTTTTTGATGTAACGGTTCCTTTTCAATGTAAGGAAACAGATATATCTATTTGCAATAAAATAAAAAAAGAAATAGAAAAGATGGAAAAAGATTTTATAGTAGAAATTACCATAGATCACCTAGATGTATTGGATTCATAATCAGAACCACGCCTAAAAGACGTGGTTTGCACCAGCCCTATAAGGGCTTATTAAGAGCCAGCGCCTAAATGACGCTGGCTTTCACTTCGTTCAAGCCTTAGTGGTATGATTATCTGCTACCCTTAA
>DVLQ01000082.1 GCA_018715395.1 Candidatus Coprocola pullicola
GGCTGTTTTCTGCTACAATCCAATTTTGCTTATCTATTTTTTTACTCTTATCAATTTTGTAGCTGACTTTTTTTGTTTTTCCCTGTGTCAAATTTCCTATATACGTTTCATTTGACAATATGCTTTTAATGGTCTGTTGTGTCCACAAACCATACTTTATATTTTTATTTGCATAGGAACTGTGTATCATTTTATAAACAGCCGGGGAAGGAACAGCCATATTATTTAATTTTTTGGCAATGCCTGTCATAGAATCTCCTTGCAAATACCACTGAAAAATTTTTTTTACAATCTCTGCTGTTTCTTCCTCAATGACAAGCTTATTTTTATTTTTGCTGTCTTTTTGATAGCCATAAGGAGAAAAGGCTCCGATAAACTGACCGTTTTTTCTTTTTATGTCAAAAGAGGTTCTGATTTTTTTGGAAATATCCTTTGCATATAAATCATTCAACACTGTACGAAAAGGAAGCCACTGCTGCTGATTTTCTTCCGACATAGTATCAATATCATCATTCACGGCAATCAGCTGCACTCCTTTTTGAGGAAAATATCTTTCCAACAAATATCCTGTGCCAATATAATCTCTGCCTAATCTGGATAAGTCCTTTACCACAATACAATTCACTTTTCCTTTTTCTATATCCTCCAGCATTTTTTGAAAAGCAGGTCTTTCAAAATCCAATCCGGAAAAACCATCGTCACAATAAATTTCTCCTTTTTGCCATCCTTTTTTTAAAATATATTCTGTCAAAAATGCAATTTGATTTTGTATGCTTTCTGACATTGCTTTTTTTTCATCTTCTTGGGATAAACGGACATAAAGCGCCGCTGTTTTTTTCATCATTAATCCCTCCCTGTTCTGAAATGAGTACTATCTGGATTGCTCTTAAAACACATTCTTGAAATGATTCTCCATCTTCTTTTGCATCACAAAACATGGTTAATTTTTTTTGTTTCATTGCTTTACGCCTCTTTTTTTTTGATTATGACTATTGCTATGCAGTATCTTTGCTTTTTATGAATTTGACAATATTTTCAGATGTTTTCACAATATATGATTGATAATTGTAACATTTCGTCGTATAATAAATAAAAAGATACTGGCAAAAAGACTAACTATATGAATGTCAATAGATAATCCACAAAAAAGTTAATTTTTGATTATTATTTAATGTACATTGAAAACTGCATGACAAATAGAGCACCCCAAAGGCTGCTCTGAAAAAAGAATCTGTATTAAGAATGATATGTATTGCCTGTTTTCAGGAGATAATATATTACTCGTACTAGTTTTTTGCTGGTATGACTAAGTGCTACAAAATAATGTTTTCCTTCTGAAAGCTTTTTGGGTTTGTAATTGTTGAATGTTTCATCACGCATACAAACAAGTCTGGCAGCATTTAAAAGAGCCCGGCGAAGATATTTGGAACCGCGTTTCACCATGACTGCATGAGTTGCGATGAATTTACCGGATTGGTAGACAACGGATTCAGAAGATATGTTTGGAAAGCTTTTGCGAGAAGGAAATCCAAGATGTTGTTACTATAATGACCAGTGGCTTCCAGTCCTATTTTTATTTCTTCTCTGGGGTTAGAGCAATAAGAAATGGTATTGAATAGAAACTCAAAACTCTCTACATTGTTTGAGAAGGAGAAAACATTGACTAATACTTCACTATGAGAGTTTGTGATGAAACAATCCTGTTTTTCTTTTACAACATCAATTCCAACATAAATCATAAAATATCACCTTTCAAATAAATTTAAGACACTATGTTCCACAGACATGTTTGTTGGATGTAGCCTTGTCCTAAATAAAACGTCATGCGTTATCTAACTAATTAACAAATAAACAGCTATGGTTAGAGTCTTTCAAAGAAATCGTCGAAGCGATAGGAGAAGTTACTAATTCATAGCGTCTAAGTACATTATATAAAATTTAAAAGAAAGGAAAAATATAATGCATTTGCATTATACAAGGAGAAAAAATGATGCTTGCAACAGTAAAAAATGAAACAGAAAAGAAAACTGCCAATCATACAGGCATTCCGAACACTATGAAAAAACATTTTGAAAAAAATTCCGGATATTGCTTAAATGATGTTCGTGTACACTATCACTCCGATAAACCGGCACAATTACAAGCATTAGCTTACACTCAGGGCAATAGAATTTATATTGCTCCAGGGCAAGAAAAGCATCTTGCCCATGAACTAGGTCATGTGATACAGCAAAAAAAAGGGATTGTCCGTCCCACCGCCACCATAAACGGCATGGCTGTAAACCAAGAGAAATCTCTGGAAAAAGACGCCGATAGCTGGGCAAATAAAAAAAGTATTGCTCCTTATACAAATACTGCGCAAATGAAAAAAGAAGTCATTCAAAAACAAGAAGAATATAACACTGTAACACCTGTAACAATGCCTAATGTCTTTTCCAGAGAAAAGCGCCTGATTGGTATGTTTAGATGGTATCAGCGACTGGGGCAATATCAATTTGTCAGTAAAGATAATGGAAAAATAGGCAGTCTTTATTTTCAAAGAGGAAGAATTCGTCTGCTGCACGCACATGGTCCGGAAATAACAACACATCAAAATTTACAAAGATATGTTATTAACCCTGAAATAGACGCCAATGCTGTTTTACATACTAGAGGACATCAAGCATATCGCCAATATATAGCAAATACTGTTACAAATCTCAATACGGCTATTGGTCAGCCTCAAGCAAATTGGAAATTATTTGAAACATTTACCACCGCACGAGGACATTTAGGTACACATCCTTCCAGAGGTACGCCTGAAAACTGTCCTTTTTCAAGATGGGATTTACGTCGTATATACAATGCTGTAGAAGCCGCGCCTAGACAAGCTCCTAATATTGCAAATCTTTCACAGGAAAAAAGGGAAAATTTATATGTAGCCAGACAATTGACCTCTCTGCACCAAAAATTAGGCTGGAACGCCGCTTATATCAATGGGTATACAACATAACAGACAATTAATTTACCAAGCTCCTTAACACAAAAATTAGCACCATGCCTAAAAGACGTGGTTTGCACTACATATAAAATAGCCAGCACCTAAATGATGCTGGCTTTTACTTTGTTCAAGATTTGGTGGTAGTATGATCTGCTGCCCTTAAAAGAGTCTTTCTATTACTTTGTATTTCACTTATTTTCTATTTGATACTGCTTTTGTTGTTCTCTCATATATTTCTATATCGTTTATGTATTTAGAACAACTATACTCACATAGTACCCTGTCACTCAGAAATTTCTATTTCCAAATTTATATTTTAAATTTGCATATTGGTTGTATATCATCATGGCACTCTTTCCTTTACAATACCCCATAAACGATGATACGCTCATTTTTGTTGGTATCTCTACCAAAAAATGTACATAATCATATGTCCTTTTATGATTTTGCTTTCCATTTACACAAATCTTTTATTATTTTTTGTATATCTTCACCCAATTGGTCATAAATGATTTTCCTTTTGTATTTTGGAGTGAAAACGATAGGATACTTGCATACCCATTTTGTATGTGCTAAACTTTCCTCTTTCCCTCAGAGCGAGTAATTGTGAAAGACTGCTTTTCCATCTTTGATACAAAAGTCATAATACAAAAACTCTCTTAAGGGCTTTTTTATTACAAAATTCTTTTTCTGTATAGCCTTTCATTTACAGAAGTGAATATTTATGGTATATTGAAATGAAAGAACGAAACAACGTTTCTAAAAATTTCTTTTTTTACCAATCATTTGACTAGAAAGGCGGTAACACTTTATGAAAGCAATCTATTTTGATGGTAAAAAAGCGTTTTTTACAGAAGAGTATCCAAAACCAATTCCTATGTTAGAAAAGGGAGAAAGCTTGATTCGTATTTTAATCAGCGCCGTCTGCAACACAGACAAAGAAATTTTAAAGGGATACAAACCTGATTTTAAAGGTGTAATGGGACATGAATTTGTAGGCATTGTAGAAGACTCTCATGATAAAACATTGCTTGGAAAACGTGTTGTGGGAGAACTCAATGATGGCTGCGGACATTGCTTATATTGTCAAACAGCAAGACAAAAGCATTGTCCTGACAGGCGCTGCATTGGCATTTCAAAAGCAGATGGCTGTTTTGCACAATACATGGTATGGAAAAACAAACTGCTTCATGTGGTACCAGATACCATTGCTACAGAAAAAGCAATTTTTACAGAGCCTTTGGCAGCCGCATTGGAAATTCCTACACAAGTACACATAAAACCGGATATGCCTATTGCCGTCATAGGAGATGGAAGGCTCTCTCTTATGGTGACACAAGTATTATCTTTGTCAGGGGCTTGTGTTACTGTCATTGGAAAACATACAGAAAAATTAACATTATTTCAAAAATATGCAAAAACTACTGTATCTCAAGAAGGTTCTTATGAAATTGTAGTAGATGCCACAGGTTCTGCCAGTGGTTTTGATACAGCAAAAAAATTGGTCAGAAAAGGCGGTACTATAATCTTAAAAAGTACTTATGCCGGAGAACTAAATGTGAATATGAGCCATATTGTTGTCAATGAAATAACCATTGTAGGCAGCCGATGTGGTCCTTTTGCGCCGGCTCTAAATCTTTTGGAAAAGGGGCTTATTACATTGCCCGAAATAACATTATATCCCCTAGAGCAATTTCAAGAAGCTTTTGAAGCAAATGTTTTTAAAGCAGGCTTTTTACTTTCTCAATTATAAAAGTAAATTTTTTGCTTTCATTGATAATATCATTTTTTGTTTTTGTTAAAGTATTTCCGTCAAAGAACTGAATGTGAATATGATCCATATTGTTGTCAATGAATAATTATTGTAGGCAATCGATACTTCTTTTGCATCCGCTCTAAATCTTTTGGAAAAGGGGCTTATTAGTCCCAAATGATATAATACCTTTTTAGAGCAATTTCAAGAAGCTTTTGAAGTAAATGTCTTAAAAGCAGTATTTTTACTTTCTCAATCATAAAAGCAAATCTTTTGCTTTCATTGATAATATCATTTTTTGTTTTTGTTAAAGTATTTCTGTCAAAGAACTGAATGTGAATATGATCCATATTGTTGTCAATGAAATAATTATTGCAGGCAACCGATACTTCTTTTGCATCCGTTCTAAATCTTTTGGAAAAGGGGCTTATTAGTCCCAAATGATATAATACCTTTTTAGAACAATTTTAAGTAGCTTTTGAAGCAAATGTTTTTAAAGCAGTATTTTTACTTTTTCAATCATAAAAGCAAATTTTTTGCTTTCATTGATAATATCATTTTTATTTTTATTAAGGGAGGAATGAAAACATGAAAAAAAGAATGCTTGGTTTACTTCTTTGTGGTGTAATGGCATTTTCTATGCTGGCAGCAGGCTGTAGCAGCAACACCACAACAGAACAAACGGCAGATCCTACTACAACGGAAGGAGAAGCGGAAACATCAACACAAGGAGGTTTGAAAATTGCTATTGTCAGCAGTCCCTCCGGTGTAGACGACGGCTCTTTCAATCAAGATAACTATGAAGGTATTCTTAGCTTTATTGAAAGTCACCCAGACGCCACTGTAACTCCTGTAAAAGAAGAATCCGGCGATACTGCGGCAGCAGTACAAGCTGTGGCTGATATTGTAGCGGACTATGACGTCATTGTTTGTTGCGGATTTCAATTTGCCGGAATCGGCACCATTGCACAGGACAACCCCAATGTAGATTTTATACTGGTTGACTCAAATCCTACAGATGCAGAAGGAAATGAAATGGAAGCAGAAAACATCTATGCTATGACATTTGCTGAACAAGAAAGCGGTTTTTATGCAGGCGTTGCGGCGGCATTAGAAACAAAAACAAATAAAGTGGCTGTTGTCAATGGCATTGCATACCCTTCCAATGTAAACTATCAATATGGCTTTGAATCTGGCGTAAACTATGCCAACGCTAACTTTGGTACAACAGCAGCAATTGTAGAAATGCCTTCTTATGCCGGCACTGATGTAACAGGAGCAAATGTTGGCGGCAACTATGTGGGCACATTTGCCGATGAAGCAACCGGAAAAGTAGTCGGAAATGCTCTTATTGATGCAGGCTGCGACATACTTTTTGTAGCGGCAGGCGGTTCCGGCAATGGTGTTTTCACAGCGGCAAAAGAAGCAACAGATGTGAAAGTAATCGGTTGTGATGTAGATCAGTATGACGATGGCGTAAATGGCGACAGCAACATCATACTGACATCCGTATTAAAAATTATGGGTAAAAATGTTGAAAAACAACTCAATGCAGTTGTAGACGGCACATTTGCAGGTAAAAATGAATTGTTGGGCGCTGATACAGATTCTACAGGCTATGTAAAAGAAGAAGGCAGGAATCAGCTTTCTGCCGAAACAATTACAAAATTAGATGAAGTATATGAGCTTGTAAAAAATGGTACAATTGTTCCGGCGTCTAACTTTAATGGTATTTTGCCAGAAGATTTAGGCAAAGCTGCTTAATTTTAAAAAAACTGCCGTCTGTCACAGTGCAGACGGCTTTTCTCACGAAGGCTTTTGTGAAAAAAACCTTGGTAAGAAAAATTTTTACAATGATTTTTCTTTTATTGCTTTTACAAAAATTACAACCCAAGTCATAATATTTTTTTATACGCCCATATTTGGTTCTGTTAACGTAATATTAAAATACAGAAAAGACTTTTAAAAATACAATTATAAAAGTATACAAACAAAAGCAAACACTTGAAAAGATTTTTTTAAATAAAATCAGTGTTTTGCTTGTTGTTGAAAGTATGTAACACAAGCAGACACTTGTTCAAACAAATAAAAAGAACTATGGAAAAAAATTATAAATCATATCTAAACAGATTCGATATCCATCATTCTCTTTTTATAACC
>DVLQ01000083.1 GCA_018715395.1 Candidatus Coprocola pullicola
GCCAATTCCTGCAACGCTTTTACACCCTTATCGTTATACCGAAAATTTTCCACTTCTTTTGTACTGTATTTTGACTTATCCATTACATAAACGCCATATTCTGCTGTTTTCAGTCCGTTAGCATTTGCCAGTCTGCCCACCTTCACAGCGGAAATGCCTAGCATATTCCCTACCTCTGTTGCCGAATAGGTTTTTTCCGTTTTTGGAAGTAAATTTCCTACATCCACGCCGAATACACTCTCCAGTCCTTTTAATCCGAATACCTGTACTGCTATTGGTGACAACTGCTTATTATCTATAGACTTCATAATCGTATTGAATGCTCTGTTTTTGGCATTTATCACCATAGCTTCAGCTCGTAATAACTTTGCTTTTGTTTCATCATTTTTATTGTTATCTGCTGTGTAATATCCCTGTTTGCGGATAGTGGGTAATACTTCATCAAATACCCATCTTTCAAATTCCTCAGCTTTTGGTAACTTGGAACGGATAATCAAACGGTAAACATCACCTTCTGGTATTACTTTTACTTCCTGTTCTCCCCCATTTGTAAGGTAGGACTGTTTCAGTGCCCCCTTGCAATGTCTTGAAATCGCATTTTTAGGTTCAGAATACCCCAATGCTTTTGCCACATCATTTGCTACAAAATATTCCTTTCCATCAATAAAAATCATTCTTACTTGTCCAAACTCTTCATTTTTAAATATTTTTAATTCATTCATGCTTATGACTCCTTTCTTTTCGCTCCCATATCAACACAATCAATAATTATGTATCAAAAAATCAGCTATATTTACCATTTCATGGCTAATTTGAACCAATTCTTCTGTTAATAAATTTTTGTGTGACTCATGGGCTAACAATTCTAATTGTTCTTCCATGAACCTTTTTGTTTTTGCATTATTTCTTTTTATCATAACTGTATCATTCATTTACTTTTCTCCCTTCTATCAGTCTTTGAAAAAATCGTCTGTTTTACAGCCGAAAACTTTAGCTATGTCATTGGCAAGTAATATAGTAGGCACTTTTATTCCTCTTTCAATTTGAGATATCATGGATATGGTCACAGAAACCTTGTCTGCCAATTCCCCTTGCGTCATATCTCTTTCCAATCTCATTTTTTTAATATTCCCCCCTACACTTACACTCATTTTTTCATCTCCTTCACCAGAAAAGTAATAATAACAATATCTGTGATAATAATTGAAACATTTACAATAATACTGAATACTTCCATCTTTTTTCCTCCTTCTTTTTATATTGTTATATTGACAATGAGTAAGAAAAAGGTTATTCTTTTGTTGGGGAGGTTTTCCCTCCCCATTGGTTATTTTCAACCAATCAACTCTATTATTAGTTGAACCATTGACATGGTTGCTGTTATGAGTTGAATGATTGCTGTAGCAAGAAGTATCTTTGCGGTAGATATTTTCTTGCTACTTTTTTTATTTTTCTTACTCATTGTTTTGACCTCCTTTTTGTGTTATTGTTAAGGTGTTTCCTTAACTATGGTTTAATTATACTCCGTGAATTAACGGAAGTCAATATTCATTTCCGTATTTTCACAGAATTATTATTTTGCACAAAAAGTGAGGTTGATTTTTATGTATAATTTACAACTTATAGAAAATCGTATAATGTCTATTGCAAAAGAAATGGGATTATCAAAAAACAAACTTCTTATTAACACAAACCTTAACAAAAGCGTTTTTGATAATATGAAAAGGGGACAAATTCCATCAGTCGACAAAATTCATATTATCGCCGACTACCTCGACTGCTCCGTTGACTACCTTCTAGGCAGAACCGACAACCCCAATTCCCACAAGTCTTAATCCTTGGCTGTCATTTCTTGGCAGCCTTTTTCTCATTTCTCTTTCATCTGCAAAGTAGGACTATTTCAGTATCTCTTTGCAACGGCTTGTCCCTTTCACTCCGTTTTCGTCACACTGGTACCGCCTTTATTTTTGTTTCCTTTTTATTGCTGATTGCATTTTTACTCAAATACCTCTTAATTTCCTCCAAATCCACCATTGCTTTTACACCATTTTTATAAACGCCTATCTTTTCTTTTCTGATTAAATCTCGTATCAATGCTTCTGTTATCGCCGTGTTGGTGTCTTCTGCTTTCAATGTTTCTATGACACCCCTTATTGTTCTCCATTTTGGCTGTGTTTCTATTATTTTTAATTCCTCTTTTTCTTTTATCATTTTTCTGTTAATAAAATATTCCGGTACTTTTCCGGGAGAAATTTTTAAAAAAAATCCATCCACATCTTCTAACTTTTCATCATCTATGTATATTCTCACGTCATCAACGGAAAGGATGTCTATGCTAATCCTTTTCACACTCACTCCTCCTTTTTGATTTATCAAAGCCGCCCTACAGCTTTATCCTATATTACTTTTTAAAAAATACTGCTGTGTCTAAAAAGACACTTAATTAGTAAAAAAAATTCCCATTGGTGAACTCAAGCCAATATAATCTACAATTTTCTGTATCTCTCCTTGTGTAAATTCCGAATATCCGTTACACTTTCTATAAAAAGCAGACCGACTTATTCCTATATCATAACATAGTTTCTTGATTGTAATTCCCCTTTTTTTCATTTCATACTCCAATTTATACTTATCCATATTTTCCCCTCCTTTCAGTGTCGTTTAAGACACATAAAATATAACAGATATTGATTGTTTTGTCAAGCACTGTTTTATCATTTATGACACTTTTTTTATTTTTTATATATTTTAGTTGCAAAAAAGACACAAATAGTATATACTAATTCTATAAATATAAAGGAGTGACTGATTATGGACATGGGTCAAAAAATATATAAATTACGAAAAGAAAAAGGTATGACATTAGAAGAACTTGGTAATAAAGTCGGTGTTGGAAAAAGTACTGTTAGAAAATGGGAAAATGGTATGATAGCAAATATGAAAAGAGATAAAATTATAAAAGTTGCTCAAGCACTTAATGTCAATGAAGCATGGCTTATGGGGTATGATGTTCCTATGGAACGAAACTTTTTTGACATTACAAAAGACCCTAACTATATGCCATTACCACAAACAAAAAAAATCCCTCTCTTAGGTACAATCGCTTGTGGCACTCCTATTTTAGCAACAGAAAATATAGATGACTATGTTACAGTCCCCAATAACATTCATGCAGATTTTTGCTTGCGTTGTAAAGGCGACAGCATGATAAATGCTCGCATTTTAGACGGAGATATTGTATACATTAAAAGTCAGCCAGATGTGGAAAATGGAGAAATTGCCGCTGTTATTATTGATAACTTAGAAAGTGAATGTACTTTAAAACGTGTTTACAAATATCCAAATAAAGTGGTATTAGTACCTGAAAACAATGCTTATGAGCCATTTGTCTATACAAATGAAGATTTAAATCATATTAGAATCATCGGAAAAGCCGTTTATTTTTTAAGCCAAACAAAATAAATGGTGTTCTTGATTATAAAAAAACATCATATAAAAAAACCCCCATGCTAGCTACATAGGAGGTTACTTTAAAAGAATTGATATATTATTTTAAGCCCTTTGTTGCTCTCCTATATTATATCAAAGCCGCCCTACACTTTCAACATTTTATTTTGAAAGGATTGATATAATATGGCTACTATCAGAAAAAGAGGAAATTCTTATCAAATACGGGTGTCCTGTGGTACGGATATCAACGGCAAAAAAATCATAGAGTCTATGACTTGGAAGCCGGAACCCAACATGACGCCAAAACAAATAGAAAAACAACTGCAAAGACAAGCTATTCTTTTTGAAGAGAATGTAAAAAAAGGTACTATAAAAAAAGATAATAAAATCAAACTACAAGAATTTTGCACCATTTATTTAGAAATGCAAAAAAAGAAACTTTCTCCTGTATCTTACTACCAATATACTATCATACTAAACGATTATATTATTCCCTCCATAGGACATCTGAAATTAAAAGATATTACACCTATGCATCTTCAAAAATTTATATACAATCTTTCTGAAGAAGGGATTCGTAAAGACGGAAAAAACGGCTCTTTATCCCCTTCTTCCATACACAGATATTTTACTGTTGTGCAGTCTGTATTTCGCTTTGCGTACCGTATGGGTATCATACAATACAACCCTTCTACTACCCAAAATTTAGACTTGCCTAAAATCATACCTTCTCATACGGCTGTTTTTGATGAAAAACAAATCCAAATAATGCTTACTTCTTTGGAAAAAGAGCCTATTATGTGGAAAACCATCATTCATTTGGCATTATGTACAGGATGTCGTTGTGGTGAAATCGCCGCTCTGCAATGGGAAGATATTTTGTGGAAAGAGTGTAAAATTAAAATCACAAAGAGTATTTATTGCACAAAGGGAGAGCTTAACATCAAACTGCCTAAAACAAAAAGCAGTATCCGTACTGTTTCCGTTCCCGCTTACTTAATGGCTTTATTAAAACAGTACAAAGCTCATCAATCTTCACAAATATTATGCTCGTCAACAAAAAACAGCATAAACGATATGCTTTTTACAAATACAAAGGGATATTATCTTTCTCCCCCCATCATCTATCAATGGTTTACAAAATTTTTGAAAAAAAACAATATCCCTCATATTAAATTTCACGCCCTGCGGCATACCTCCGCTACATTACTGCTTGCCAACGGTACAAATATCAAAACAGTATCCAGTAGACTTGGTCATACTAATTTAATTACAACAAATCGCTATGTTCATGCATTAAATGACGCTGATGTATCCGCCGCTGAATTGTTGGAAGAAAAGTTTAAACCCGTAAAAAAAGGACAAAAGTGGGACAAAACACTTTAAACCTCAAAAAACAAAAGCAACAGAAGTGCTAAAATATATTGTAAAATCAACATTTTAACGCTTCTGTTATCATAAAATAAATTATTTTGTTATATTCTTGAACAAAATATTATGCTCACATATCCAATACTTCATAAAACCATCTTAGCAAAAACCGATATACCTGTCTATAAAATGTTTCATGCAAAATTTCGTGCCGTCCTCCATCGTATAATTTTATTTGCACTTTTTCACATCCTGCATCCTTCAACCAATGATAGACTCTTTCCACACCCTTTCCATAATCTCCAACAGGGTCTTCTTTTCCGGAAATCAACAGCATAGGCAATTTTTTTGGCACGCATTCTGCCCATTGTGAGGACGATACTTCTTTTAAAAGCAAAAACAATTCTCTATATCCTGCATAAGTAAACACAAAGCCGCATTTATCATCTTTTATAAATGCTTCTACCGCTTCGGGAGCACTGGAAAGCCAATCATAATCTGTTCTTTTTGGCAAAAACTTTATATTAAAAGCGCCAAATGCTAAACGATTTACCGCATAGCCTCTTTCTTTTGCTCCTTTTCGTTTTACTCCTTCTTTGCTTAATAATATGCCAATATCTAAAAAAGGATTTCCTCCGCTTGTGCCCATAAATACTGCGCCGGCCAATTCCTCTCCCCATCGTGTGACAAATTCTCTTGCCAAAAAAGACCCCATGCTATGACCTATTAAAAAATGAGGTAAATCGGGAAAATGTTTTTGCACAAACGTCATAACATATCTCATATCTTCTACTAAATACTGCCAGCTGCCTTCTTCTTCTCCAAAAAAGCCTCTATCTTGAAAATGTTCTATAGAACGTCCATGCCCTGTATGGTCGTTTCCACAAACCAAAAAGCCTTGTTTTGCCAAAAAGGAGGCAAAGCCTTCATATCGAAGAATGTGTTCTTCCATACCATGGGCAATTTGTACAATTGCTTTATATTTCTCAAAACCATCTGCCATCCATACACAGCCATATAAAAGATGACCATCTCCCTTTGCCGGAAATGTGAATTCTTTTCTTGTTACCATATCCTTTTCCTCCTATTCTGATATAAGATTCTGTTATGTTAAAATGATATAGACAATATCTTCTTACTAAAAGTACAATAAAATAAACTAAAACGCTGTTTCTCCCAAAAAGGCGCTGTTACTATGCACAAATATAATCATTACTTTTCAAAATTTTGCTATTTCCTATCCTCATTGTTTTTCTCATTCTCTTTATCTTTATGAAAAAGAGAAATACGGACATCAAAAATATATTTGTCATAACTGTTGCCTCGTTTATTTGAAAGCCTAATCAAATGAAAACTTCTAACAAATTCTATCCCAAATCCCCTGTTTGTGGCAGAAATACTTTTTCTTGTCGCCCATACGACTCTTATTCATTTTAAGTATCATTCTAAAAAGTTGGGTCATTCCATTATCATTTAAATTTTTGTAAAAAAAGTTTTCTGCTTTTACCAAAGTTTCTTTTAAATAAAAGATTTTATTTTGTACCAAATCAAGTGTTAGCGTTTATTTGTACATTTTTTATGATTGTATTTTTAAAAGTCTTTTCTGTACTTTTATTTTTATATTAAGTTAACAGAACCTGATATAGAAAAAAGTTTGATTAAAAATCAGTATATGCACTGACTGCTATTAGTATAGCAAATTTTTCAAAAACGATGATAGAAAAAAGAAAACCATTTTTTGTTTATTTTTTATATTATTACTTTAAAAAAATCATAACCACTCCTAAATGACGTGGTTTGCTCCAGCTCTATAAGGACTTATAAAATAACTACCGCCTAAATGCAGCTTTCACTTCCTTTTAAGCCTTAGTGGTATGATTATCTGCTGCCTTAAAAGAGTCTTTCTATTGCTTTGTATTTCACTTGTCTTCTATTTGATACTGCTTTTCTTGTTCTTTTATGTATTGTTGCTGTATTCAGTCCAGCCGTACTCACATAGTACCCTGTCACCCAGAAATTTCTATTTTCAAATTTATATTTCAAATTTGTCACTGAATATCTTCAGCTATTGCATAAACCATGATACATTTATTTTTGGTGTTACCTCTACCAAAAGACGGACATATTCATATGCCCTTCTATGAATTTGCACAAATCTTTTAGATATGTTCACACAATTGATAATAAATGCTTTTCCTTCTGTACTTTGCAGTAAAAACCATATGATAACACTCATTTTTTATGTGACAAGCTATTTCCCATAGAATATCATTCTTTCTTTATAAAATAGTTAAGACTTAAACTTCCTTATTTTACATCAAGAACCATGCTTTTACTTAAGCTTTTAGCTCACCCACAGAGTGACCGGTTGTTAAAGTCTGCTATGCAATCTTCTACACTAAAGTAATAATGAAAGCCACTAGCAAACTAGTGGTTTGAACAATTAAGGGGTATTACGTGCTTATTGTCTAAAAGGGAATATTAAAGAAGCATCGCATTACCATTACAGGTGACCACTAAAAGCGGCTGTCTGTTTTGCTTTATTCCCCCCTGCTACCTATAACCGGGGCTTTGTACTCTTTTTTATGGTATTTGATCTGCTACATCATCTGCTTTCAACTGATTTTTTATATATTCTTTTATCACCTCTTCATTTCATTCTACTATATCTACAAAATATTCTTTTCCCCAAAAGTTTTTTTCTTACATATTTATATTGAGTATGCTTATATATTCTTTTATCATTTCTTCATTTCATCCTACTATATCTACAAAATATCCTCTTTCCCAAAAGTTTCTTCTTACATATTTATATTTCAAATTAGCATGCCTATCAAATATCATCAATCCACTCTTAACCCTATAAAATGTACTACACTCAGATATGGTGGTATACTGACTTGGATATGGTCTGGATATGCTTGTGCTTCAATGCTCTCAACCTTTTTTTCTTCGCACAATTTGCTAATGATTTGTACTATATCTTCTCTTCATTCTTTATATATCTCTTTGCTTGTATATTTTGGTGCAAACACTATATGATATTGGCATCTATATTTGGAATATGTAGTACTTTTTATTTCATTTTTCATATACGAAAGTATTTTATTTATCCCTAGTAGAACTAGGGGTTTTGTTAAGCTAAAGCGCTCAATCAAAACCACGCCTAAATGACGTGGTTTGCACCAGCTCTATAAGGGCTTATTAAGAGCCAGCGCCTAAATGACGCTGGCTTTCACTTCGTTCAAGCCTTGGTGGTATGATTATCTGCTACCCTTAAAAGGGTCTTCATACTCTTTTGTGTTCAGCTTGTCCTCAATTTGATCTTGTTTTTGCTGTTCTCTGATATATTTTTGAATTGTTGCTGTATTTAACCCGACCGTACTCACATAATATCCTGTTGCCCAGAAATTCCTATTTCCGAATTTATACTTCAGATTTGCATGACCATTGCATATCATCATCGCACTTTTTCCTTGTTAAGTATCCCATAAATTGCGATACACTCATTTTCGGTGCAATCTCTACCAGAAGATGGATATGATCTGGCATCATATGACCTTCAATCATTTCTACACCTTTCCATTTGCATAAATCCTTAATTATTTTTTGAATATCCGCTCTCAACTCATAATAAATTATTTTTCTTCTATACTTTGGTGTAAATACGATATGATACTTGCACACCCATTTTGTGTGTGCTAAACTGTTTGCCATAAAAACATGGTCCTTTCTTCTGTAAAATTTTTAGGCTTAACCCCCCTTATTTTACAACAAGGACGAGGCTTTTTGCTTAAGCTTTCATCTCACCCGCCGAGCAGGCGGTTGTTAAAGGCTGCTCTGCAGCCTTCGGCACTAAAGTAATAATAAAAAATAAGAAGTCAGTATTTTTTAATACCACTTCTTATTTTTTAAAACAAATGATACAAAAACTTTATTTTAAGAAGCTGTTTCTTCTTCTTTTTTTCCAATCATCTTAAATATCCAACCACCAAATTTATCACAACCAAGTCCAAGGAATATTCCAAACAAAAGCAATGGAATAATCAATGGATTCCCTCCTGCTGCAAATGTAGAAAAGGAACCGAAAAATGTTCCGGGAATATAAGAAAATATTGGTATTTTACTTTGAATACACATCAAATGTACTGTAATCAAAGCAACAAAAACTCCTGCTCCAGCAAATGTTAATACCTTTCCCAGATAAAGTGTTATCATAGCGTATGCTACCCCACTCATCAAACAGCATATACAGGATATTACACCCTTTACGCCTTTGTCCGGACAGGCAAAATAGGATGTACAACCTGAAAATCCTGCCCAGCTCATGGCTCCCAGTCCTATTAATGGAGCTACATTTGACCAAATGGCACATAAAATTGTAGTAGAAAGTCCTAAACAGGTGATATATGTAAACATGGCTGTACCTCCTTTTTCATCATCCTTTATACTTATCATACGCAGAACCGAAAGGTTTTCCTTTTACAAGTTTTCCTTGTCCTTTTTTTCCTACATACTGCGCATTTTCAACAATCACTTCGCCTCTAAGCAGTACTGTTTCTGGTCTTCCAATTTGCTCCATGCCTTCATAAATACTGTAGTCAACTCCTTCCAAGCTGCTGTCAACTCCCATAATGCCTTTATAATCAGGGTCAAATACAACAATATCTGCATCATATCCCACAGCAATATGTCCTTTTTGTGTCAAGCCATTGACTCTTGCAGGAGATGTAGACATGACGTCCACAAATTTTTGTTTGGATAATTTTCCCGTACATACACCATATGTCCATAGTGCATTGATTCTATTTTGCACAGAAGGCGCACCGTTTGGAATATCTGCAAAAGATTTTCCTTCTCCATACCCCAAATGTTTTTGATAAGCAAAGTCAAATCCGCAATGGTCAGAGCTTACAGCATTCAGCCAGCCCTTATCGATGGCTTCCCACAAAGGGTCTTGATGGTCTTTTGTTCTAAGTGCGGGAGAGCACACATATTTTGCCCCCTCAAAGTTTGGCAAGTCTAAAACAGATTCGTCAAAAAGCAAATAATGCGCACAGGTTTCGCCATATACAGACTGTCCTCTTTGATAGGCTGCTTTAATTTCTTCCAAAGCATCTTTGCAAGTAACATGAACAATATAAATTGGAGCATTTGCCATTTCTGCTAAATAAATCACACGGCGTGTGGCTTCTGCTTCTACAATAGGAGGTCTGGAAACAGCATGATAATAGGTTCCTGTTTTTCCCTCTGCTATGAGTTTTTTTGTCAAATAATCCACCATATCGGCATTTTCTGCATGTACCATAACAGTAATGCCGGCTTCTTTTCCTGCTGTCAAAGCATTGATGACAGCCTCATCATCTGCATGGAAAAATTGTCCTTTATAAGCTAAAAATAATTTTAATGTAGGATAGCCCGCTTCCGCCAGCTTAGGAATTTCTTTAATCACCTCCGGACGAGGGTCTGTCATAACAATATGGAAAGCATAATCTACCATTGCTATGCCGTCTACTTCCGCCTGTTTATATTGTTCAATGGATTCTATCAGTCCTTTTCCTTTTTCTTGATTTACAAATTCAACAACCGTTGTCGTTCCTCCAATAGCCGCTGCATTGGATGTTTCAAAGCCTCTTACTTTGCTCCCTTTGTAAACAAAAGAGTAATGCACATGTTGGTCAATGCCGCCTGGCATAACATATTTGCCTTCTGCGTCAATGACTTTATCAACGTCTTCTGAATACAAATTTTCTCCTATGGCTGCAATTTTATCATCTACAATCAATACATCGCTTTTAAATTCATTTTCAGTTGTAAGTATTGTTCCGTTTTGAATCAATGTTTTCATAGTGCCTAACTCCTTTCATATCCATGTTTTATTTATGGTCAATCTTCCGCATCACATTTTAATACAGCATTGAGAAGCACTGTTGCCCCTTCTGTACATTGTTCCGGTGAGGTATATTCTTCTTCACAATGAGAAAGTCCATTTTTTGAAGCAACAAAAATCATTGTGGTAGGCAACATATAAGAAATATATTGTGCATCATGTCCGGCGCCGGAATGGATATCCATGTGTGCTGTGCCAAGCTCTTGTGCTGCCTCTCTGACATATTCTACCAGTTTTTTGTCCCAATATACTGTATCGCGATTCCAGCCTAATACCACTTCACAGCGACAGCCTTGCCATTGTCTTTGCTCCAATTTTAAAAGAATTTCTCTCACTTTATCTAATACAGCAGGGTCTTCATGTCTTACATCAATAGAAAAATCAAAAAAGTCGGGAATTACTGTATTCACACAAGGGTGAATCACAACTTCGCCTGTTGTATACACCAAATTTTCATCTCCCAGCTTATCTATTTCATTATGCAAATAACAAAGGGCCTCTGCCGCTGCATAAAAGGCGTCTTTTCTTTTTTTCATAGGAAATGTGCCGGCATGAGCCGCTTGACCATAAAATTTTACTCTATAAATCATTTGTCCCAATACACAAGTCACTACGCCAATATCTTTCCCGGCATCTTCTAAAATAGGACCTTGTTCAATATGTAATTCAAACATTGCTTTATATTTTTCCGGACTGATTCTATTGGCAATATCTCCTTTATATTTAAAAGTGGAGAGTTTTTGTCCAAATGTTATTTGAGGGTCTAATATAGATTGAGAAGCCATCATTTTATGATATTCAAAATTATCTCTAAATCTTTCCGGCATATAGTCATGGCTGACAATACCGGAACACATCATACAAGGAGGAAACTCCGAACCCTCTTCGTTTGTCCATATCATTGCTGTCAGAGGATGTTTATGAGGAATTTTTTGTTTTACCACTGTTTCTAATACTTCCATTGCCCCTATAACGCCTAATATGCCGTCATAGTTTCCTCCGTTTTTTACAGAGTCACAATGAGAACCCATTACAATTCTCTTTGCATTTTCATCACTGCCGGCAATGGTGGCATACATATTTGCCAAATCATCTGTTTCAATCACAGCGCCAATGGCTTTCATTCTTTTTACAAATTCATCTCTTGCTGCAATCGCTTCATCGGAAAGAGAATATCTTGTAATACCGCCATGCCCTGCATCACCAAATTTTGAAAATGTTTTAATCTTATCTGTCATTGTTTCCAAATCACATTGATACATACTTTTCTCTCCACCTTTCTTATATTAAGCTATCAAACTTTATTGATGTTTATATATAGAGCAAATGCCATGCCAAATTATAAAAATGGGATCAAAAATTCTTTATATTATAGTATTTTCTGAAAAATAATACAAAATTTATAATGAAATTTTATATATTATTTCAAAAAATTGTCTTTAAAATAACATTTGATATTTGTGTTTCTTTCTTTTATTTTGTGTTCTATTACGACCAAACTTATGCATTTTTTCATAAATAATATTCAAATCAAAAGCTTTTTATAAAAAATATATTGATTTTACAGTGTCTATGCATTTTTGCATAATATGTATTTTTGCATAATAAAAAATAAAAAAACAGCCCTTTATACCATTGTTTTATAAAAGGCTGTTTTTTTGATTTATATTAAACAAAATTTGATTTTATATGATATTTATTTAACTTACGAGAAATAGTGGATTGGTCTGTTTTTAATTTCTGAGCAATTTTAGTGCCCGAACCATATATTTTCATATATTCCATCAAAATATGTTTTTCATATTCTTCCAACATATGTTTTAAAGTAACATTTGGTGTACTGGCAATATCTATTTTAAAATCTTTTGCAGTAATATGAGTTTGTATAAACATACCAAAAGCTTCATAAGCATCGCTTAGCTTAATTTCATCATTTTTACTTAATATCATAGTCCGTTCAACAATATTTCTCAATTCTCTTACATTTCCGGGATATTCTGCATTGGACAAATATTCTATCGCTTCCTTTGACATATATTTATGCATATCATATTTGACATTAAAAATTTTTAAAAAATAATTTATTAACAAAGGAATATCCTCTTTTCTTTGCTCCAATCCCGGAATACGAATTTCAATCACACTTAAACGATAATATAAATCTTCTCTAAATTTTTTTTCCGCAATCATTTGTTTCATATTGGCATTGGTAGAGGCAATCAATCTAAAATTTACTTTAATTGTTTGATTTCCGCCCACCCTTCTTACTTCATGGTCTTGCAGTACACGTAAAAGCTTTGACTGCAATGTCATAGGCAACTCTCCTATTTCATCTAATAAAAGAGTACCATTATCAGCGCTTTCAATCAGACCTTTTCTGCCTTTGGCTAACCCTCCTGTAAATGCTCCGGGTTCATATCCAAAAAGCTCTGATTCTAAAAGGGTTTCCGGTATTGCAGCACAGTTGATGCGTACAAAGGGTTTATTTTTTCTTTTGCTTCTTGCTTGAATCATGTTGGCAATCTGTTCTTTGCCTGACCCGGAAGGTCCTGTAATCAACACAGTAACGTCATTTTGTGCCACTCTATAGGCACATTCCACTACATTTCTCATGGCTTTGCTGCAAAAAATAAGTCCGCCTTTATTATTGAGTTCTTTTTTTAATATTTCAAATTTATCTTTTAATTCTTCATGAGAATATTGTATTTGTTGAAGTGTTTTTTGCACACGGGTTAGTTCTGAAACGTCTATCAGATAATTAATAACAAATATTATTTGTTGTTTTTCATCAAAAATGGGGATTGCTTTTACTTGAAATGTATTTTCTTTTGAGGCAATTTGATTAATCAAAACAGATTTTTTTGTTTCAAGAGCAATCATCGTAGCTGATTCTGAAATCATACCTTTATTTTTTATTTCATCCATTGTCTTGCCCATATATTGTTGCGGAGTATGTCCTGTAATACGATAATGTGCTTCATTTAAAAATAAAACCCTTCCTTCTCCATCTGTGATATTGATTCCCATAAAAGGATTTTTTAAAAGCTCCTCCATCAATATATTTTGTAATTGCTTTGGCAGTTGATTTTGCATATTTTTTCACTCCCTTGCTAACAAAAAAGAGTTACTGTCAAAAAATAAACTTTTTTCAAAAATATTTATAAAATTATATTTCCTCAACAGGTATTACAATTTTTGTAATATGTTCTTCCTCATTTTTTAAATCCACTTGTGAAATTAAGCAAAAATCACATGGGTATCCCACTACTTTATATTGATTTGCTCTAACATTAAGCCATTGTATCATTCGTATATATGTATTAATCATGTTGGACCATTTTCCTATGTGAATACAAGTAATCGCCTTAAATCCTCCATATTCTTTAAAACCGTCTTCTTGCTTCATTTCATTGACAGGTATCATAAATTCCACTTCGCAATCTTTCATCAAAAACTGACACAACAATTCTCCATGATAAGATATTAATACAGGACCTGTGGCTTTTACTCCCCTTTTTTTTGGCATTTCCATAATTTCTATCCAACGTTCTAAAGAAACCTCTGCATTATTATAATTTTTCATATTCTTTATGGTATATACACAATATCTTTTTTTGATATCCTCTACATGAATATCAACTATTCCTTCTGTCAAATCTTTTGCAATATGATTGTTATAACCTTCCACAAGATTTTTGCTGTTAGCAAAGCGATGCACTAATAGTTCTCCTTCATGATAACAATATTGTAAATGCTTTATTTCTTCCTGTATTTCTTCCATACGCTTTTTTGCTAATTGGGAAAGTGATTCTACAGAATTATCCTTTATCACACCTTTAATATCTTTTAATGAAATGCCAATATTTCTTAATTTTCTTACAAAAAACAATGTAACCATTTGTTCTTTTGTATAATACCTATAATTGCACCCCTTTTTTCTTTCCTTTGGTACAATCAGTTCTATTTCGTCATAATATCGCAGTGTTTTAATTGGTACGTTGCATATTGTTGAAACTTCTCCTATCAGATATAATTTTTTATCTTCCATATCTTTTCTATCACCTACCAATATTTATATTTGCATACATACATTTATATTTGCATACATACATATTATAACAAATTTTATAAGGTATGAAAATAAAAAAGCCGATTATATAAATACTATAAAATAATCTCTATTTTATAATATTATAAAATATCGGCTTTTTATTTCATAAATTAAATCACACCTTCTGTTCTTAGTGCCTCATATTCTTCCTCACCTAATCCAAATACTTCTTTATTATGTTGTCCTAAAAGGGGAGCCGGCGCTTCTACAGAACCGGGCGTTTCAGAGAGTTTTACAGGACATCCTTGGAAATACAAATCTCCCATTGTAGGATGTTCGCAATGTACCATCATTTCTCTTGCCTGAATATGAGGATGTTCAATCGCTTCTTTCATATCCAGCACAGGTCCGCAAGGAATTCCTCCTTTGTCAAATATTTCTTCAATCTCTTTTTTGGTTCTTTTTTCAACCCAACTTTGTATTGTTTGTTGCAAACCTTCTTTATAATTTTTACAACGTAAATCATTTGTTTCATAACGAGGGTCTTCAAGCAATTCTTCATGTTCTATAATTGCACAGAACTCTCTAAATAAACGGTCATTTCCAACGCCTATAGCAATATATCCGTCTTTTGCTTTAAAAATGTCAAAAGGTGCAATAGATGGGTCTATGTTACCTTGTCTTTGTGGAATTTCGCCTGTCATAGTATAATTTACAATAGCATTTTCCAAAAGGCTGAATATGGTATCAAACATAGATACGTCTACTTGTTGTCCTTTTCCTGTTTTTTCTCTATTATACAACGCCAGCAGCACTCCGATACACAAAAACATTCCTGTTGTATTGTCTGCTATAGAAGGACCAACCTTTGTAGGCGGCGTTTGAGGAAATCCTGTCAAATTTACAATACCACCCATAGATTGTGCCACAATATCATAGCAAGGACGATGTGTAATAGGTCCATATTGACCAAATCCAGAACCGGAAGCATAAATAATCTTAGGATTAATTTTTTTCAATGTTTCATAATCTACTTTCAGACGTTTTGTAACTCCACCCTTAAAATTTTCTACCACAACGTCTGCATCTTTTACAAGTTCATAAAACATTTCTCTTGCTTTATCACTCTTTAAATTTAATGTACAGCCTTTTTTATTTCTATTTAAAAAAGCATAAAATCCGCTTTCTCCACTTTTTTCGTCAATGGGTCCCCAAGAACGACTTTGATCTCCTTCTACAGGCTCTATTTTAATGACTTCTGCCCCATTGTCTGCCAACATAGTGGTACAGAACGGACCATTGTATGCTTGTGTCAAATCCAGAACTTTTAAACCTTCTAACGCCTTCATAATATTCATACACCCTTTCTTTTTTTAATTATTTGTTTTTTCACCTTCTGCCACTTCCGTCTTTTTTCCTATTGCAAAATATACAATCACCATTACAACAGCACAAACAGGCATCCAAGATAATTTCCATGCTGCCAAAGGAAGCTTAAGATAAAGATTTACAAACCAATCCAAATTTAGATTCATAAGACCGTTGTAAGTATAAATTACATCAAGAACTCCAAAGAATACACTTACAATCATACCCCATTTACAAACTGCAAGATGTCCTTTTTGGTTACAATTTGGCATAAAAACAAAATACAATACCAATATAATAGCACCAGGATAAATGGCGTCTTGTATTGGTGCAACATAAGTAAGGATATTGGTTAATCCGATAGCTCCTATAATTGCACTAAATACACAAACGGCTATGACTGCTTTTTTGTATGGAAATTTACCTGCAGAAGCATCTTCACAATATTCTGCCGTAGCGGCGCCAATGCCAATTGCCGTTGTAAGAGAAGCAAATATCAACCCCACAGCGAAAACGGCTCCTCCTACATTTCCAAGCAGTTGAAAAGCTACTGCCGTATAAAGTTCAACGTAATCAAGGTCTATTGTTCCGCCTGTATTTGCCCCTACTATCATATGTCCCAAATGTGTTAAGGACAACAGACCAATTCCGATAATTCCAACCTTTATAATGCTCCAACTCATTTTTTCATCTGAAACGCCTTGCCCTTTTAAGTTATTTAAAACTACAATACCAAATGTCAAACCACACAAAAGTTCTGATGTAGCATAACCTGATGTAAAACCATATGCCAATGCCGGCGCTTCGTAGGATTTTGGCTGCCATTCTCCCAAAGGCGTCAAAATACCTTTTCCAATAATACAAACAACAATTAATATCAAAAGTGGAAACAATATTTTACTTACTCTGTCCATCATATTGCTTCTGCCTGATAAAAACCACCATGTTACAGCATAGTAAACCACTGAAAACAACATAATAGGAATAGGACTTTCAGGGTGCCACCCTGAAGCTTGTGTAATCGCATCCCAAGAGGCAGCACTCATACGAGGTATGGTATATAAAGGTCCCAAAATAATAATTGTTATAGTTGTAAAAATAGGACCAAACTTAGGCATAACTCTCTTTGTCAGTCCAAAGTAAGTGCCTCCGCCTCTGGCCAGAGCCACATATGCCAACAAAGGTAACAACAGTGATGTTATAAAAGCTCCTACAAATGCCGGAAAAACCGAGGCTCCACTTTGTTTTCCCCATGTCATAGGCCATGTCATACTAGAGGCTCCAAAATGCATGGAATATAACGCACCTCCCATCATGAGAAGGGCAGGTATTGTTAAATCACCTTTTTTCTCCTTCATAGTAATACCTCCTTCCAAGGTTTACAACCAATTTCCTACACTAATTCTTTATAATTAGAAAGGATAAATATAATACTATTTATCCTTTCTAATAAAAATTCACACAAGTGCTTTTAATTGTTTTTTATAGGTTTATCAAAACAAATATTATACTTTTTATTTTTCTATACATTACTTGTAACAACAAAACTATTTTAAAAAATTATTGTGGATGTACGGCATCTTTAAAAGCCGAATGCTGTGGACCTCTCTGATCTTTTTTTGCAATATACAAACTACCAGTTGCTCTGCCACATAATACAGGTGGTTCGCAAGCTGTTGCCGCTGTACCCGGCGTTGCTACATTAGAAAGATCTGCGTCTGTTCTATCCAGCTGAGTCGCTACTTTCCATGCTTCAAATTTACAAGTATAAGACTGATTTCCTACTTTTTCAATCCAGCCATGGTATTCCATAAAGTCGCCTACATATACAGGAGATAAAAATTCGATTTTTTCATAACCCAAAAACAGGCTGATGTCTCCGTCTACATATACCATCAATTCTGTACCTACGTCACCCCATTGGTCTACGATTCTTGCACCGTTTACCAGACCGCCAACATAATGCGCATCTTTTGCACTCATCATCAAATGATGTACTACTTTTTTTCCTACCATACTTTATTCCTCCTCTATGTTTATAAAATTATTGTATTATTAAAATCAAATTTTTTATCGATTTTCTATCTCTATGTACATCTGATACTTTTTATTCACCAGGATGTTTTCTATCCTTGAAAGAAGATTCCTGAGGACCTCTTTGGTCTTTTTTTGCAATATATAAACTACCGGTTGCTCTACCACACAATACAGGTGGTTCACAAGCTGTTGCCGCTGTACCCGGCGTTGCTACACCAGAAAGATCTGCATCTGTTCTATCCAGCTGAGTCGCTACTTTCCATGCTTCAAATTTACAAGTATAAGACTGATTTCCTACTTTTTCAATCCAGCCATGGTATTCCATAAAGTCGCCTACATATACAGGGGATAAAAATTCTACTTTTTCATAACCCAAAAACAGGCTGATGTCGCCGTCTACATATACCATCAATTCTGTACCTACGTCGCCCCATTGATCTACGATTCTTGCACCGTTTACCAGACCACCAACATAATGCGCATCCTTTGCACTCATCATCAAATGATGTACTACTTTTTTTCCTACCATATTTCATTCCTCCTTATACCATTGAAAATTTGTTTTTTTGTTATAGAGCCTTTCTATCAGCTGTTGTATTTAGAATAACTGATACAGTAAAGGGATTGTAAATATACTTTTTTCATATTTTTTTTATTTTTTTTCAATATTTTTATAGCAACTCTCCCCCTGCTATCTCTTCTATAAAATAAAAAATATCATTTTTTAATATAAAATATATATTTATAACTCAAAACATTATGCAAAATAAACACTCCAGTTACTGTACTGTTTTTTTATTCTGAAAAGATATTTATTCAAATTTTTTTTGGAAAATATTGTAAATTATTTCAAAAGTTTTTTTAATTATTAAAAATTTACTTTTGTCATACAAACAACACTTCTTTTTGTAGATTTTATTTGAAATATATTTTGTCTTTTCATCTCTTCACTATAAAAAAAACAAGTTTATCAACAAAAAAAGAAGCATTCCTTTTCATGTCATTAAAGAATACTTCTTTTATTACAAACATTCATTTATTTTTTTACAACACAAATCCATACTTCAAAAAGTGCATCTTCCGGATTTTGGTTATAATAGACTTCTATATCAGGCTTTTGTGCATACTCATAACCGGAATATGGAAGCCACTGTGTAAACACTTTTTTCTCCAATTCTTGTATTGCCTCCGGCGCTTTTCCTTTTCCCGAAAAAACAGCCCAAGTGCCCTCCGGTATTTCAATCTCTTCCATTCCTTCCGGCACAGCCTCCTCTGTAGCAACACCAATAAAATACTTCCAGTCTTCCCCACAACAGTCTGAAATGCCTAAAATACCCACAGGTTCTTTTTTTATATTATTTTTTAAAACTTCCAATGTACCGTTTTTTTGTACTTCCTGCCAAAACAGCGGAACCTTTTGGAAATTTTTTTCCATATCTTTTTCCAGTTTCATAGAAACTGCCGCTACAGAAAAAGATTTTTTGTTACAAATTTTGTACTGCATTTTTTGCACTCCTTTCACCACCATTTGAAACGAAATAGGATAAAATGCATTTAAACAAACGCCTTCTTTTCTTGCACAGGAAGGAGCAATACCATGGACACTTTGAAAAGCTCTGTTAAATGCTGTAGGAGATTGATATCCATATTTTAAAGCAATATCAATAATTTTTTCTTTACTGTTTTGCAAATCAAAACCGGCTTTTGTCATTTTTCTGCGACGAACATATTCTGTTAAAGAAATGCCTGTCATATAAGAAAACATTCTTTGAAAATGAAATGCACAACAGCAAGCAATTTTACTGATTTTATCATAGTCTATTTCTTCTTCCAAATGTTGTTCAATATATTCCATAACTTGATTGAATTTATCCATAGCTTTGTTTTTCCTCCTTGCATAACAGCATCATAACTGTTTTTCTTTTTTTATTCCTCTCTTATTTTATACGGATAAAGAGAAGGTGTTTGCTTTGCCATTAATTCCATTTGTCTATTTATCCTTTGTTTTATTTGTCTGACAAAAAAAGGAGGCGACAATACCTTCAATACCGGTCCAAATCCCAAAATCTTAATCAAAACTTCTGTTTCATCATTTTTCATATACCATAAACGCACTGTACAAATACCCGTTTGTTCATCATACTCGCTTTCTTTTTCATAAGTAGAAAATTCTACCAAAAACCGTTCTATTGCATTTCTTTCCGGTGTGATTTTTAGAACAATGGGAATTTTTGCTCTCCTACTGTATAATATTTTTTGTATCTCCACATGACTGTCTATTTTTTCTGACGTCCATTCTACAGAAACAATTCTTCCCATATTTAGAACCATTGTATTTGTTTTTCCGCTTTGCTCTATCTTCATACAATAAAGGCGAAATTTATCATCTTTTTGAGAATATTCCCATTTTAGAGGCAAAAAGTTCCCTTTATGCAGTATTCTTTTTTCCCTTCTATGTCCTCCAAAATATTTTATGATAACAATATGTTTGCTTTTCATTGCCTGATGAATGCAGCGAAATCTTTTTTGATAAGCAATATCTTCAAAATCATCTCCATCTTGATATTGGTCAAAAAAATGAAACATATCATTTCTAAACAATGGAGAAACCTCTTTTAAAAGCAATTCCAACCTTTTTTTATCCTCTTCCTCCAAAAAAAGCCAACATCTTTTTTCTGACAATACTGCCTTTAAAAACTGTTTTTCTAACATAGTTAAAGGCATAGAAGGACTTTTTTGCAGTTTGCTACTATAGTGCTGTTGTTTTTCTGTCAGCAATCTCCAGCTTGTTTTGTCCAATAGTTTTGGAAGCATTTGCAAAGGGCTTTCATCAAAACCATATTTTTGTGCCATTTCATTCATTTCTTTTTTTGTAATACATTGTTTTTGCAATATTTTTGTTACAATATCATAATAAATACCATAAATTTCCGAAAATAATTCCATACTCCCTCAATCCTTATACAACTGTGCCATACGATACATATCTTTATAAAAACGACGTATCACTGCTTGATTATCGCCTGTAATATGGATAATACGCCCTGTAAATGTTTTTACCCAGTTCATCATCTCATTTGTATCTGTTACATCAATAGAAAAACAATATGTATTTTTTTCTACCCTTTTTACAGTTCCAAAACGCTTTTCTCTTTTTAGCCTATCTATAATAAACTGTTCTTTTTGTTCGTCTACAAAAAGGGTCATCTCAAAATGTTCTGTAGCACTTTGCCATGCTACAGACGTGCCCCATCTTGTCTGCAATGCTTTTTTCGCTTTTTGTTGTAACATATCTTTTGTTTTTGCCATATCCAATACTGTTATTTTTTCTATATAATCTAAACGCAATGTCAAAAACCGTTTTTCTTTTTCTGTATATACAAAAACATATCTTCTGCCTGTTTGTGTGCTCACAAAAATAAAAAAAGGAATTGCTTTTATTATAATTTCTTTATTTGTTTTTCTGCTGATATTTATCAGCTCTACTTGTCTATTTTCTTCTATCGCCTTTACCATTTGCAGTAATATGATATCATCTAATGTATAAGCAATAAAATGATGCTTCCATAAAAATCGTTTATTTTTTAAATTCATACGGTTACAAATATAGCTTCCAACAACAGAAAAAGGCATATTTTCACTGGCAAAAATAAGACAATCCTCCATGCTTTCTTTATTTGGAAAAAACCTCTCTACAGTATCTTCTGATTTTTTATAATACAATGCTTTTCCTACTTTTTGGCTCTGCAAAATCCCCTCTTTTTCATATTCTCTTAGTTTGCCCCTGACTGTTTGCACATCAAAAACCTCTCCATAAGCAAGTGAAATTTCATCAGCCATTTGTCCTGCTGTTAATGTCTTTTTACATTCCAGTCTGTCCAATATAAAAAAATGCAGCATAATATCATTGTCTGTAAAGCTTTTTGATTGATATGCTTTATAAAAAGGATTTTGAAAAATTCCGGCAGAATCAATAGACAAAAATACAGCTTTTCCTTTTTTACTGTAATGATATTTCATATACTCTCCCAAATAAGAAGCAATTCTTCTTTTCTCATTATCATAAGTTCTCTTACTTTTTTTATTAATTGTATTTCTTGTAGCATATCCATAAATATAAAATGTTCTGATATATGTTCTCAAGTGATTAAAATTTTTGATTAGTTCTTGAAATTCCGCCATATCATACCACCTCTTTTAACATTCTGCTTTGATTTTACCTTTGTAATAGTATACTATATTTTACAGTTTTGGCAAAGTTCGCATCTTTTTTTATATGATATTGTGTTTTGATTTTGATAGTATAGAGTCATGGAAAACAGCAAAAGGTACTGACAGCAAACTCGACTCCCATTTTTACTTTACTGTTGTTGTGTCGAACACAGAAGTACCTTGTAGTATCCTAACAGTGTTTACAGCAATTGATATTGTGTCATGGGTTCAACTCCCATTAAGCAGTTACTGCTTATAGCTCAGTGGGTAGAGCAAAATAAACAACAGCACTGTGAAAAAAGCGTTTACAGCAATATTTTTATTATCCAGAGATTTGGAAAAAAACGCTTTGTTCCATAAACAGCGTCAACAGCAATCCTTTTGTCTACAGCTCAAAACTGTATTTACAATATGACGCTGTGTGTTTCAAAAGTGTCAACAGCAAGTTTTGTTTCTTTTCCATAGAAAATGACGGCACTTTGTTTTTTTCAAACAGTATCAACAGCAATCAAAAGTGGTCAACGTTGGTTCGAATCCAACTGTATACTATCTGTATGCATAAAATGGTACTGTGTTATTTTCAAAAAGGTATATACAGCAATTTTGGCAATCCATCAGGACGGGTTCAACTCCCAATGTACCTTGTTTTTTAAAAAGCGTCGACAGCAATATTCGTTTCTACAGTACAGAGGCTATTGAAGGCGCTTTGAAAAACAGCACTGACAGCAATCCATCATTTATAGGTTCGATTCCTATTAAAACAAAAATGTTTTATAGCTCAATGGCAGAGCAAAGTGCTGTGTATTTTTTCAACGGCACAAACAGCAGTTTTTTTCAAGAGGGAAAGGGAAGTGCGATAGTTCTTATCAGCGCCCTTTATTTGAAAATTGTGCCGTGTTACTTTTTTTACAGAAAATAGTTCTGTTCACTGAACATGAAAATAAAAATGCAAAAAAGACTTTTAAAAATGCATTCATAAAAAAGAGCATACAAATAAAAACCAATACAAAAAAAATTTTTTAAAATAAAAACCAGTGTTTTATTTATTCTTGAAAGTATGTAACACCTATCCGCAACAAAAGCGGGTGACTTATCCGGACAAACAGCAATAGCTATGAACAAAATGAGAATAAAACAGAAAATGAGAAATCATATCCAAGTCAAAATCCATACCCATAATGATAAAAGGAATGACAAAAACAATGAGGATAATAAAATTAATTTTTATATTTATGCATAGTAACAACCCCTTTTCGGAGGAATCAGTGTTTTAATTCATTTTATTGTACTTTTCATAAGCAGATGTTGTTTCTGTCATTTTAGCTGAACAGAATTTATTGATAGATTCTGTTCACTGAACATGAAAATAAAAATGCAAAAAAGACTTTTAAAAATGTATTCATAAAAAAGCATACAAATAAAAACCAATACAAAAAAAATTTTTTAAAATAAAAACCAGTGTTTTATTTATTCTTAAAAGTATGTAACACCTGTCCGCAACAAAAGCAGATGTTTGTCCAGACAAACAGCAATGGCTAATGATAGTGGAACAGAAAATGAGAAATCATATCTAAATCAAATTCCATACTCATAATTATCCTTTCCATAATCATAAAGGGAATGAGAAAAACAATGAGGTCAAAAAATAGCAGTATCTTTAAAAGTAATTTTTATGCAGAGTAACAGCTCCTTTCTGGGAGAAACAGTGTTTTAATTTATTTTATTGTACTTTCCATAAGGAGCTGTTGTCTATATCATTTTAACATAACAGAATCCAGAAAACAGTTAGGAGGGAATTTTTATGCTTAACTTTTTAAAAAAAGAATCTAACATGACCTATACAGAAAATGGAGCATTGACATACAGTACCACAAAAAGTCACTGCCTTGACTTATTTGCTACCATAGGCGCTTTGCGTCAAGCGCAAGCAGCAGAAATACAAAATCGTTTTTGGAGTGCTTGGGCAGAAGACCCAAATACGGCTTTTCGATTATTATTTTTTGCAAGAGATATCAGAGGCGGTTTAGGAGAACGTCGTGTCTTTCGCATCATATTAAAAGAAATGGCGCAAATAACGCCGGATGTTATCATACGTCATATACCATATATTGCAGAGTATGGCAGATTTGACGATTTACTTGTATTATTGGATACTCCCTGTCAGACACAAATGCTGCAATATCTGCAAAAACAATTACAACAGGATATAAAAGATATGCAAGCAAAAAAAGAATCCATTTCTCTTTTAGCAAAATGGCTGCCTTCTGTCAATGCGTCCAACAAAGAAACAGTAAAAATGGCTAAAAAAGTGGCAAAATCATTTTCCATGACAGAAAAAACATACCGAAAAACACTTTCTTCCTTGAGGGCTTACATAGCAATACTGGAAAATAATCTTCGTACAAAAGACTATACTTTTTCTTATGAAAAACAGCCCTCTCGAGCATTGTTTCAATATCGCAAAGCATTTTTAAGAAATGATGCACAAAGATATCAATCATTTTTATCCTCTGTTCGTTGTGGTAGCGCCACATTAAACACAAATACTTTAACACCTTATGATATTGTAGCAAAAACATTTCATGCTCAAACAAAAGAAGAAAAAATGATACTGGACACTACATGGAACGCACTGCCCAATGAAACGACAAATGAAAACGCCCTTGTAGTCATAGACGGTTCCGGCTCTATGTATGCAAACTATGGCAACAATACAATACCTGCAATGGTAGCGCTTTCTTTGGGTATTTATTTGGCAGAGCATAACACAGGCGCTTTTGCAAATCATTTTATTACATTTTCTGAAAATCCAAAGCTAGTCGAAATAAAAGGAAAAGATATTTTTGAAAAAGTACAATATTGTAAACAGTTTAACGAAGTAGCCAACACAAATATTCAAAAAGTATTTGAACTAATACTTCATACTGCCAAAAAATATCGTCTACCTCAATCAGAATTACCCAGTACCATTGTAATTGTATCTGACATGGAATTTGATTCCTGTACAAAAGACGCTAATATCACAAATTTTGAATATGCCAAAGAACTTTTTGAACAAAGAAACTATCATTTGCCAAAACTTGTATTTTGGAACGTTGCAAGCAGAAATCTTCAGCAGCCTGTTACCAAAAATGAAAAAGGAGTTGCTTTAGTAAGCGGTTTTACGCCAAGAATATTTTCTATGGTATCCACCGGTTCTCTTGACCCTTATACTTATATGATGGATATACTCAACCAAGAAAGATATGCTCTATTACAGGCTGTGTGAATCAAACTATGTCGTAAATATATTTGCGACATAGTTTATTGTTTATAAGTCACCATTTTATAATTTACCGATTTAAAAAATATGGACATAATTTATAGTACCATTTCATTTTTTATTTCAATCAAAAAAGGAGAATGCATTATGCAGGAAATAAAAGGTATTTATAACACAGCAAAAATTTTTACAGATATCCCTTTAGAGGACAATGTCATTTCTCAAATACAAACTCTTTGCAATCAATATTATACAAAGGAAAGCAAAATACGCATTATGCCGGACGTCCATGCCGGTGCCGGCTGCACAATTGGCACCACAATGACCATTACGGATAAAATTGTGCCAAATCTTGTTGGGGTTGATATCGGCTGCGGTATGGAAACAGTACAATTAAAACAAAAACATATAGAACTGCAAAAGCTGGATAAAGTAATATATGAAAAAATTCCTTCAGGTTTTTCTATTCACAAAACCCCTCATGCCTTTGCCGATGAAATTGACCTTTCCCAGCTTCGCTGCGCCAAATTTGTGAATATACAAAGAGCCTATTGTTCCATTGGCACATTAGGGGGTGGAAATCATTTTATAGAAGTCAACCAAAATGATATAGGCACATTATATATTGTAGTACATTCCGGCAGTCGTCATATTGGGCTGGAGGTAGCAAATTATTATCAAAAAGCAGGATATGAAAAATTAAATAAAAACGATAAAAATTCTATAAACGAACTGATTGCACAATATCATGCCCAACACAGACAAAAAGAAATACAATCTGCTCTGAAAGCATTAAAACAACAAGTGCTTACAAATATTCCTTATGCCCTTGCTTATGTAGAAGGTAATCTTTTTGAAGACTACATTCATGATATGAAACTGATTCAACAATTTGCCGTACTAAACCGCAAAGCCATACTCCACACCATATTAAAAGGTATGAATCTAAAAGTGGAAGAAACATTTACTACCATACACAACTATATTGATACAGATACCATGATATTAAGAAAAGGGGCTGTTTCGGCAAAAAAAGGAGAAAAACTGCTCATTCCCATCAATATGAGAGATGGCAGCCTAATCTGTGAAGGCAAAGGTAACCCTGACTGGAATGAATCTGCTCCTCATGGCGCAGGTCGTATTATGAGCCGTACACAAGCAAAAAAAGCGTTTACTGTATCTGAATTTAAAAAACAAATGAAAGGCGTTTATACCTCCTCTGTAAACAAAAATACATTAGACGAATGTCCTATGGCTTATAAAACCATGGAAGACATTGTTAGAAATATCACTCCTACAGCAGAAATCAAAGAAATCATAAAACCTATATACAATTTTAAGGCAGGTGAAGAAGATACATGAACCAACAAGTTATTGAAAAATTAAAAAAAATAGAACAAACAGAAAATATTAGAATTCTCCATGCCATTGAATCTGGAAGCCGCGCATGGGGATTTGCATCCGAAGACAGTGATTTTGACGTACGTTTTCTTTACATTCGTTCTTCAGAACAATATTTGCTTTTAGAAAAAACAAGAGATGTGCTGGAATATCCTGTTGACACCGTTTGGGATATCAACGGATGGGATTTGCAAAAAGCATTGCGCTTGCTGCATCGTTGCAACACCACATTGATTGAATG
>DVLQ01000084.1 GCA_018715395.1 Candidatus Coprocola pullicola
AAAGAAACAGCAAAGGGGTTTTTATCATACTAAAGAAAAATCAAACTAATTTCTTTTGTAGTTTTGGCAAAAGCAGTCTAAACATAACATTCCCCTCCCTGCTGTTTCTTTTTTGCTCAATCCTTTTTATTTATGTTCTAATGCTACAAATCAAAGGCTTTTCTCCTACTCCAAAACAACAGGAGGGCTTTTCTAGTCGCTATGATGAATCTGATATGGCTTTATTGGAAAGAAACAGCAAAGGGGTTTTTATCATACTAAAGAAAAATCAAACTAATTTCTTTTGTAGTTTTGGCAAAAGCAGTCTAAACATAAAATCTGCCTCCTTGCTGTTTCTTTTTTAATCAATCCTTTTTATTTATGTTCTAATGCTACAAATCAAAGTCTTTTCTCCTACTCCAAAACTGTAGGAGTACTTTTGCAATGGCTGTGATGAACTTGATATGGCTTTATTGGAAAGAAATAGCAAAGGGGTTTTTTATCATACCAAAGAAAAACCAAACTAATTTCTTTTGTCTTTGTGACAAAAGCAGTCTAAACATAACATTCCCCCTCCCTGCTGTTTCTTTTTTGCCCAATCCTTTTTATTTATGTTCTAATGCTACAAATCAAAGTCTTTTCTCCTACTCCAAAACAACAGAAGGGCTTTTCTAGTCGCTATGATGAATCTGATATGGCTTTGTTGGAAAGAAACAGCAAAGGGGGTTTTTTATCATACCAAAGAAAAATCAAACTAATTTCTTTTGTCTTTGTGACAAAAGCAGTCTAAACATAACATTCCCCTCCCTGCTGTTTCTTTTTTGCCCAATCCTTTTTATTTATGTTCTAAGGCTGTCATACAGACAGCCTCATTATTTTCCCTCACTATGGTTGGGGTAATCTTCCGTTACAAGGCACAAAATTGTTTGTTAATATTGCTATGAGTCTTTCTCTAGGAGATTCTATAATACGACAGGCTGTGACTCCGGCCGCATTGCAGCCAAATCCCATACACATTGTCAATGCTTGTTTTCCATGGGCATGGGCTTTTTGAAACAAACCGTCCATATGAAAAGCAATCCTTGGCAAAAGTCCAAAGTCTTCCAACAACGTAAACAATGGAAAAAAAATTGCCATAGGCGGCAACATTACCGCCACTACCCAACTGACTGTCAAAAAAATGCCGTCTTTTACAATACCATAAATCCATTCAGGTACATTGCACCATACTAAAAAATCACCTAACTTTTCTCCTGTATAGGCAAATAATTTCATCAGCAAATCAGAAGGCAGATTCGCTCCGGCAATGGTAATCCAAAATATCATTGCCAAAAGTCCCAGCATCACAGGAATCCCCACCTTTTTGGAAAGAAAAAGTTCATCTAAAAACCGTTCCTTTTTTTTGGCTTGTTCTGTTTTTTCTGTTGCCACCTCTTTTGCAATCGACTGACTTTTTTTCAAAAAAGCAATGCTTTTTTCTTCTTTCCATTTTTCTCTTGTATATCCTCTTTGTAATAAAAATTTTTCTGCCAATTCTTCTCTTGCCAACAATTCTCCCAGTTTTATACAATCCAATCTTTCCGAAAACAACTGCAAAGAACAAATATCTCCTTCCAAAACAGACATAGCAAAGTAGTTTTTTTTCATTCCTTGTGGCAATAAATGAATGGTATCTTTCAAAAATTCAGATAAAACTTCTTCCATAGTATCAGAAAATGTCATTTTTTTTGGAGAAAAAGAAATCTTTCCTTCTACAGCAGATATCATCATATTTTTTAATTCTTGTATTCCCTTTCCTGTTCTTGCACTGGTGCAAACAACGGGAATGCCTAATTCTTCTGACAATCGGGCAGTATTTAAGACAATGCCTTTTTTTTGCGCCTCGTCTATCAAATTCAAACATAGTATTACATGGTCTGTTAATTCTAATATTTGTAATGCCAACGTCAAATTTCTTTCCAATGATGTGGCGTCTAATACAACCAACATGATATCTGTTTTTGCAGAACAAATAAATTCTTTTGCGCAGCATTCTTCTGCACTGTCTGAAAAAAGAGAATATATCCCCGGCAAGTCATATACCTCACAGTGATATTGCTTCAGCCAAAAACTTCCTTTGGCATTTGTAACGGTTTTTCCAGACCAATTTCCCGTATGCTGTTTTAGCCCTGTTAAGTGGTTAAAAACAGTACTTTTTCCTGTATTCGGATTGCCTGCCAAGCCTATGACTATTTTTTTACTCTCTGTCATCTTTTCTCATCTCCTTTACAAATATGGTTTGAGCGTCCTTTTGTCGCAATGCAATCAATGTATCTTTTACAGCATATACTCTTGTCCCTCCTCCCCAACACTCGTAAAGAGGCATGACAACGCTTCCTTCATAAAAACCCATATCATAAAGTCGTAATTTTTGTTTTTGTTCTGTCACAACATCTATAATATAATATCGTTTTTCTTTGTCGGCTTGTTTTAACGTTTTATATAAATTTTCCATTGGTTTTCCTCTCTCTCTTTCCTACTGTTTTTAATATACGATAAAAAAACACCGTTTGTGCCTGCCCTTTTTAGAAATGATTTTAACAAAAAAACAAAAATTTTTTGGTATATTTTTTCAAAAAACAGACTCCGTCAAAGACTTTCATTTTTTTGTTAAATATGCTATACTACCATATCAATATTGCAATAAAAGAAACGGAGTGTAAAACAATGGCTTTTACAGTAGAATCCCAAACAACACAAATTTCAAATATTTTTATAGATGAATATATGCCAAAAGCACATCCTCCTTATGTTTTGATTTATTTGTATGCTTATCGGCATATTGTAAACGGAAACAATACTTTGACAAACCAATCCATTGCAGAAGCCTTGGATTTTTTGGAAAGCGATGTATTACGTTGCTGGAAATATTGGCAAAAACAAGGTATTATATCATTATCAGAAGATGGAAGCGTACATTTTTTACCCATTGTTTCTAAAAAACAATTGCAGCAAAAAAATAAACCAAAACCATTTACTTCCAGTAAACCTTCTCATTACACCCAAGAAGAAATGCTTGCCATTGGCACAAACAGCCCCACAGCAAAAAAACTGTTTTCATTGGCAGAAAGCTATCTAGGCAGAACATTGTCCTATAACGATATGAATATTGTACTTAGTTTTCATGAATGGCTGGGTCTTTCTTTAGAAGTCATAGAACTTCTTTTTACATATTGTAGCGAAATCAAACATTGTCATCTTAGCTACATTGAAAAAACAGCCATTGGTTGGGCAGAAGAAGGAATCACAACGCCCGAAAGAGCATTGGAATACATCAAACAAAGAAGACAAGGGTATAGCCAAATTATGAAAGCTTTTGGTCAGGGAAGCCGTATGCCTGCGCCGGCAGAGGAAAAATATATCAAAAAATGGTTTTCTCAGTATCAGCTTCCTATTGAAATTATTACCATTGCTTGTGAAAAGACCATACTGCAAATCGGAAAGGTCAGCTTTGCCTATGCCGATAAAATATTACAGGACTGGCACAAAGAAAATATAAAAACACCGGAGGATATCAAAAAATCCGATGAAAAATATCAATCTGCAAAACAAACCAAGAAAAAAATACAACAGCAATCTTCTTCTACTCAGCAAACCACCACTGTCAAACAAAACCGCTTTGTCAACTATGAACAACGACAATGGAATTTTGAAGAATTGGAACGCTTGGAAAGAGAACGCTTACAAAAAAAATGAAAAGAGGTGACATATGATGTCTGTAAAGACTCAACGATACAAAACTGTATTGCGTCAGTATGAACAAATCCGATGGAAAAAAGAACAAGAGTGGAAAAAAAGAAAACAAGATATTTATACCCTTTGTCCCAGACTGGAACAAATCGAATCAGAAATTTCTTTGACAGGCGTCAAAATTGCTCGCATGGTACTGCAAAAACCGGAAAACACAAAAGAACTTTTGCAGCAATTAGAACAATCTATCATTGCGTTGCGAGAAGAAAAAAAACAGCTTCTTACACAATTTGGAATTTCACAAAAAGCGCTGCAAATAGAATATGTCTGCAATCAATGCAAAGATACAGGCTATATCGGCAGTGAACAATGCCCTTGTATGAAACAAAAATTGATAGACATTGCCTATGAGCAGTCCAATATACAACAAATCATTCAAACAGAAAACTTTGATACATTTGACTTTCGCTATTATAGTCAGGCAATAGACCCTCAAGAAGGCTGGTCGCCACAGGAAAGTATGAAAAAAACATTCAATATTTGTATGAATTTTTGTGAAGATTTTGATACTTCCTTTGAAAATCTGCTTTTATATGGCAGTACAGGCTTAGGAAAAACATTTTTATGTAACTGTATTGCCAAAGAACTGCTGGATAAAGGAAAAACTGTGATATACATTACTGCAGGGCAGCTTTTTCGTATAATAGAAAAACAACGCTTTGACAAAAATGAAGAAGATACCTCTGAAGATATGATGGAGGATTTGCTTTCTGTGGATTTGTTGATTATAGATGATTTAGGTACGGAATTTGGTACCATATTATCCAGCTCCGAATTATTTCATATTATAAACAGCAGAATGCTCACAAAAAAACCTGTTATCGTTTCTACCAATCTTTCTCCGGACAATTTGATTCATCAATATTCCGACAGAGTAGTTTCCCGTATTGTAGGAACCTATACCACATTAAAATTTTTTGGAGAGGACATTCGTGTCAAAAAAAAGTTTCATCATATATAAAACTATAACAAATGAAAAGAGGATATTTTTATGCAAATCAAACATTTTTTACTCTCTTCCTGTTCTTTAACCACATTACGCCATATGGCAAAAGCGCCTATATTTGAATTAACCTATAACGTCATGGAAAGCTTTTTCAAAACAGCCCAAGATTTCTGCCGCGCTTACGGACAACTTTGCGGCTACATATTTGAACACAAAGATCTATCAAGACTATTTTATGAAGAATTGTTATACGACAACAACATCTTTGCAGATTTAAGCTGCAAAAAATCTTTTTCGGAAATACCAGAATACATCAAAAATTCTGTTACATTTGACTTGCAGGTATTAGAAGCTGTTTCTTCTTTGACAGGAGATATCCTCATAGAAGAAGCAGTCAAAGCATTTCCCAAAGAAAGTGCTTTTCTGCACACATTGCCCAGATTTCCAAATTCAGCCCAACTGCCTGTGACAAATGCACAAGCTCTTTATGAACTTTATCATCAAAAAGGTTACGGCTACTTTGCCAGAGCAACGGCATTTGCTGTAGAAAAAGGAGAAATTGTAGCGCTTACTCATGCAGACAGCATTCGTCTTTCAGACTTAAAAGGCTATCAAAGACAAAAAAGGGCTATATTATCCAACACCCTTTCTTTTTTACAAGGAAAGCTTGCAAACCATATATTGCTTTATGGCGATAAAGGAACAGGAAAATCGTCTACTGTAAAAGCAGTTGTCAATGAATATGCGGCACAAGGTTTAAAAATCATTGAACTTTCTATGGCGCAGTTAAAATATTTTCCCAAAATTTGTGAACAAGCAGGGGCAAGTCCTTTTAAATTTATTATATTTTTAGACGATTTAACATTCCAGCAGGAAAATGAAACATTTACTGCTCTAAAAGCGTTTATTGAGGGCGGTGTAGCCGGAAAACCGGACAATATACTCATTTATGCCACCTCCAATCGTCGTCATTTGGTAAAAGAAAATATGGCGGAACGCATGACAGATGATGATGTACATATCCGTGATACCATGCAAACAGCCGCTTCTCTTTCTGACAGATTTGGCTTAGAAATTACATTTTCCGTACCGGATAAGGGAGAATATCTGGATATTGTAGATAGTTTGGCGCAAGAATATGGCATTGATTTGGAACAAAAAGAGCTTCATATGCTGGCAGAACGCTTTGCTTTGACAAGAGGAGGCCGCTCTCCTAGAACGGCAAGACAATTTATCAAACTACAAGTATCTGAAATGGCTATGGAATCAGGACCACCGGCTTAACCGATGGTTTGCTCTGCCCCTAGAAGGGGCTGTTGTCAACGGTGCTTGTAAGTGCTTTCAAACCTCTATTTTCCCAACTGCCGCCTTTGGCGGCTATTTTTATTTACTTTTATTTTCTCACCCATAAACAGATTAATGTACTTACTGAAACGGATTTGATCTATCATCCAATCTTGTTTTAACTCATTATTGATATACTCACCTTTTTTTGTGTTCTTCCCAACTATATCAACACAATATACTCTACGCCAAAACCGTTCTATTTCTATATTTGTATTTTAAATTTGTATGTTCATCAAAAGTAATGAAAAAACTTTTCCCTTTCAAATATCCAACTATTTCTGACACACTGTATTTGGGTGGTATACTAATCAACATATGTACATGATCTGGACAACATTGTGCCCTTATCATTTCTACTGCTTTTCTTTCACATAATTATTTAAGTATTTTGCCTATTTCAGCTTTCATTTTTCCATATATTATCTGTCTTCTATACTTTGGCGCCAATATGATATTTACATTCCCAACTTACATGCGCTAAATGATTCATATAAAAACCTCCTATGTTTTCTTGTCTCTTGGCAGACTCAAAATTATGATAGCATAGGATGTTTTTAAAGTTGGCTGATTCCTCTGATATAGTGGAGAGTTTTTATTGGCGCATAGCCCTTCGTTGCTCACTTATACCTAAACGCTTAATTTAGTCTGCCAACTGCACCTATCTCCTCCCCTTTCCCACTTCAGCATTAGCTGTTGTACGAGCTAATTGATTGCTATATATTGAGCTATTCTATTCGTCCCCTGCCATATGGACACAATAGCCTTTACACCTTTCTATATTTATATTTTGTTCATACAACATCCTACTGCTTTTTCCTTTCAAATATCCTATAAAATTCCATACACTTATTTTAGGCAGTATTTCTACCAGTATATGTATATGTTCTGGATACACTTTTGCTTTTATATATTTTGTCCACTCACATCCTGTTCTCAATATTTCTACTATTACTTTGCTCTTTTGGTAATAAAATACTTTTTTCTATATTTCGGCGTATGATATTTGTAATTCCACTTTGTATGTGATACACTATTTCTATCCGTAATACCCCATATATGGATCTGCTTTTCACTATTTTTTGCAGTTGGCAGACCGCAATTCTATAATAGTAAAAAGGAGTTTTACTTCTGTCTCAATACCGAAAAGCTTTTTTGAACCATGCTTCTAGCATATGGTTTTTTGATACAAAAAAACACACCCATCCAGCGAGTGGTTTTATGGTTTTCTATGAGGGCATAGCCCTTGGTTGCTCACTTATGCCTAAATCTATAACCTAGTCTACCTACTCCGCTTAAAAGAGATTTCCCACTCCAACATCAGTTCTCTTAATTGATTGTCTATATATTATCTACATTTTTTGTCGCTGTATCAGCATAATAAAATTCTCTCTATATTTATATTTCAAATTGCGAAATTATTTCTATAACATCTTCCTTTCAAATACCTCTTAAAATTTGATACGCTAGACGATATCTCTATAGACATTGTACATCACCTAAGCATATCCGCCTTTTGTATATTCACTGCTTTGCACCCAAACAATATTCCCTTATAGCTTTTATAAAACGCTTTTCTGCTATATTTCAGAGCAATTACTTGTGATATGTACAATTTTATTTTATATGGAATAAACTAAGTATATCTGTAATACTCCTATCACTTTTACCTCAACGCCGTAAGGCTTTTTGGAATCGCCCATTTAACAAAAAAAGCCGGATTTTTTTCCAGCCTTTTTTATAACAGCAGTTTATTTAAAAATTTTATTTTATGAATGAAAAATATAATCATATATCCTATTATAAATGTCAGAAAAGTCAACACAAAAATTTGTACATAAGTTTTTGAAAAATCAAAAAACAAATGTAATTTTTCTATCAGCAATACATGACATAAGTATAGACCAAAAGATAAATTTCCAAACATCACAATGTATTTTGACAACACCGTACTTTTAATGACAGGCATGTGATATTTAAAAAATAAAAATATGGCTGCTCCAATCACAAAAGAATTAAACTGATATCCGCCGCTATAAAACGTATCAATTTTTTCAAAAGAGGAGCCGTTATGTGTGCCAATGATTGCAATGGGTACACACAATATTGCCAAACAATATAAAATGATTCTATATTTTTTTGGCGTTTGGTAATTTCCCAATAAATATCCCATCAAAAAATAGCCCCAATACCCTTCTACTGTCATAGGAAAATATAAAAACCATTTTCCAAGCATTCTATTGAGTAAAGGACAAATGGTAGTAGGAAAAATAATAATCAAAAAACAAATCCATAATTGTTTTTGTGTGCATTGATTCACCACTTTTTTCAAAAAGGGAGTAAATAAATAAAAAAACAGTATCATATATACAAACCAAAAATGATATGATATATTTTGCGTGCCAAAAAGAGTAATAAACTCTTTTACAGAAAAAAAAGTCCCCTGTTTAAAGCAATGGTTGATATAATAAATCAAATTCCATGCCAAAAAAGCCGGTATGATTTTCAAAAATCTTTTTTTATAAAACAAAGTCATATTTTCTGCTGTTTTTGTTGAAAGCAAAACAAATCCGCTTATCATAAAAAAAACAGGCACTCCAAAACGTGAAGCGGCATTGATTGTATTGGAAAGCCACCATGTCTTTGTTTCAAAAATTTTTCCATCAGAAAAATATTCTGCATTACAGTGCAGCAAAATAACAGAAAATATGGCTAATATTCTAATAATTTCTAAATATAATATTTTTTCTTTTTGTTCCATACTACATTCCTTTTTATGATAAAAATTTACAAAATATGCTTTTACAGACGTCATTATAACAAAAATATTGCTTTTCGTCTATGCAATATTGTATTTTCTTCATTGAGTTATTAAAAAGTTTTAGAAATTTTTTTGAAAATATTTACAAATGTTCAAAAAGCCACTACATTTAATCATTAAAATCTATAAAGGGAGGGCATTGCAAAATAGATGAGTAATCATCTATGGAGTAGTGTTGCCTTTTTATGGTTGAAAACAGAAAACCAACTCCAAAGAGTCCGCAATCTGTGATATAATTAGTTATGAAAATATACTGAGTCAAAAGGGGATTCAATACAGAATGAATCGTTCAATACAGGTGGAAGGAGCCTTTGAAGCTCTGAAAAACAACTATGAATTTTAAAGATTTCTGATTCGTGGGCAAACAAAAGTAAAACCAGAAATTCTTTTGCTCAGTATGGGGTATCATCTGAACAAATTACACGCGAAAATACAAAATGATCCAATGGGAAGTCATCTGTTTCCAATAAAGGAATCAGCTTAACAAAGTTCAAAATGAGATGCTTTATTAAACGCCAAAAATCAGGAGAATATCCACAAACAAGAGGATAATCTCCTGATTTTTCCATAAACAGAGTGAAAGTGTCGCAAAATCATCTAATTTGATCATTTTGTCACATCCCCTGATTCAGCTAATACAATTACTGCAAAAATTATTTGCTATTGTTTGTTATCATGATTGTTTCAAAGATATCTATATATAATAAAAAATTTTTTTGAGCTGATTCACTGTTAACAATGAATTTTTTGATATATTATATTTTTATATTAAACGCATAGTTTTTCATTATTCCGCTTTGCCATCTCTTGTCATCAACTCTAGTACTGCCTCTTTTACATTTTTTCCATAAAACAGCACTTCATTGATTTGTTCTGTCAAAGGCATACAGACATGATATTTTTTTGCCAGCTCACAAGCCGCCTCTACTGTATTGACCCCTTCTACAACCATTTTCACTTCTGCTAATGTTTCAGTAAGAGATTTTCCTTCTCCCAACAAAATGCCCGCTCTTCTATTTCTGGAGTGCATACTGGTGCAAGTCACAATCAAATCTCCAATGCCGGAAAGTCCTGCAAAGGTCTCTGCTTTTCCTCCCATAGCAATGCCAAGGCGAGTCATTTCTGCAATACCTCTTGTCATCAACGCCGCTTTTGTATTATCTCCAAAACCAAGACCATCGGACATACCTGCCGCCAGAGCCATAATGTTTTTGAGAGCCGCACCGATTTCCACGCCAATCATATCACTATTTGTATAAAGCCTAAAATTAGGATTCATAAATTCCTTTTGTATCATTTTAGCAATGTCTTCTTCCTCTGAGGCAATCACACAAGCTGTAGGAATACACCGACCCACTTCTTCTGCATGACTTGGACCGGATAACACACAAACATGGCAATGGCAAACACACTGTTTGATTACCTGGGAAAGCCGAAGCAGACTTTCTTGTTCCAGTCCCTTTGCCGCATTGACAATAATTACGCCTTGTTGAAAAAAAGGTGAGAAATTTATCATCGTTTCTCTTACCGCTCGAGAAGGAACTGCTGAAATCACAATTTCTTTTTCTTCTACAGCTTCTTTTTGATCAGTTGTAATTTGAAGTTTTTCACCCAACAAAACACCCGGCAGATATCGTTTATTTTCTCTTGTTTTTTTCATTTCTTCTACAGCTTTTTGGTTTCTTGCCCACAGGGTGACATCATGACCATATTGCTCCAGCATTATTGCCAATGCCGTTCCCCAACTTCCCGCACCAATGACTGCTATTTTTTTCATACTCGTGCACCTCCTTAAAAAATTATTGTATCTATTTTAGGAAACACGCTCTCGCTTTGCTCCCAATTTATTTTCATTCCCCGACAAAAGTCTTGTAATATTGGCTCTATGTTGATATAATGCCAATACGCTTAAGCAGGCTGTGACAACAACCCCCTCCAAGGGAAAATTTGCTTTATAAAGCACAATAGGTATCATCACAGCAAATGCCATAGAACCGAGAGAAACATATCTTGTTGCGCCAATACAGACAATACCAATGCCAAATGCAAATGCCGGCAAATACCATGTAACAGTACTGAGGCACAACACCAATCCTATCATACAGGCAATGCCTTTTCCTCCCTTAAATTTTAAATAAAAAGGAAAATCATGTCCCAATATTACGCCAACACAACCATAAAGCCCTGCCAGTTCTATTTTTGGAAAAAGCATACTGCAAACCAAAAAGCCTATTACTGATTTTAAAATATCACAAACAAATGTCACTGCGCCGGCTTTTTTTCCTAACACACGAAGGGCATTTGTTGTTCCCAAATTTCCACTGCCATGCTCTCTTAAATCTACATGCCCCGCAAATCTTCCTAAAAAATAGGCTGATTGAATACAGCCAATACAATAGCCTAGCAAAACACAGATAAACTGAACCATAATACCTTTTTAATCCTCTCTTCCTTTTTCCCTCACAATAAAATGAATCGGTGTGCCTACAAATCCAAAAGCCTCTCTTAGCTGATTTTCAATATATCTTCTATAAGAAAAATGAAACAGTTCTCTATCATTTACAAAAATTACAAATGTAGGAGGTTTTACAGAAACTTGTGTCATATAATATAATTTTAGTTGTCTGCCTTTGTCTGCCGGAGGCTGCTGCATAGCGGTTGCCTCTATCAAAACATCATTTAAAAGCCCTGTACTGATGCGCAAAGCATGGTTTTGATATACTGTTTGTATCAACTCCAGCATTCTGTTGATTCTCTGCCCTGTCAAAGCAGATATAAACACTTTGGGAGCATAAGGCATATAGGCTAATTCATTACCGATATCTTTTAAATATTGGTTCATGGTTTTATCGTTTTTTTCGATAGAATCCCATTTGTTGACTGCAATAATGGCGGCGCGTCCTCTTTCATGAGCAATGCCTGCAATTTTGGTATCTTGGTCTGTAATGCCTTCATTGGCGTCAATCACTAATATTGCCACATCACATCTTTCTACAGCGGCTACAGCGCGAATGATACTAAAACGCTCAATTTCTTCTTTGATTTTACTCTTTCTTCTCATTCCTGCTGTGTCAATAAAAATATATTTTTGTCCTTCTATTTCAATAGGGCTGTCAATGGCGTCTCTTGTAGTGCCTGGCACATTGCTCACAATGAGTCTGTCTTCCCCCAGTATTTTGTTAATCAAAGAAGATTTTCCCACATTGGGCTTTCCAATGATGGCAACTTTGATTGCCGTTTCTTCTTGCTCTTGCTGTATTTGTTCGGGAAAATGGGCAATCACTTCATCCAGCATATCTCCCAAGCCCAATGCTTGTCCTGCCGAAATTGCCATAGGATCTCCAATGCCCAGTTCATAAAATTCATAAATATCCATACTGTCTTTTTTGATACTATCTACTTTATTAACAGCCAGTACAACGGGTTTTTTTGTTCTGCGCAGCATATTTGCCACTTGTTTATCATCGTCTGTCACACCTGATTTAACGTCTGTAACAAAAAGTATCACATCTGCTGTTTCGATAGCAATTTCCGCCTGCTGTAATATTTGTTTTACAATAATATCTTCTGTACCAATTTCCATACCGCCTGTATCAATAAGCGTAAATTTTCTGCCTGTCCATTCTACATCTGCATAAATTCTATCTCTTGTTACGCCAGGGGTATCTTGAACAATGGAAATTCTTTCTCCTGCCAAACGATTAAAAAGCGTCGACTTTCCTACATTGGGTCTGCCGACTACTGCTACAATAGGTTTACTCATGTGTTTTCCTCCAAATCCAATATATTGCAAAGCAATGCCATTCCTGTATTTTTTGTTATCTTAATAGGTATGTTTAATGCCTTTTCAATGTCTTCTACTTTTATATCGTCCAAAAGCATTGTGGTATCATTTCTCAAAAGGCTTTCTGGCAAAAGCAAATATTGTCCCAATTCTTTTTGTTTTAACTGTTTTATAATATCCTGCCCTGTCAAAAGACCAGAAACGGTGATTTCCTCTCCAAAAAAGTCATTACGTATTTTATAAACAAGTATTCGCCATTTAGGGCAGTATTGCATAATACTATCACACCATTTTTTTATAAAAGCATATGCCGCCTCTCCTGTTGCTACAGAAACAATATTTTGTTTTTGTCTGGGTAATTGCTCTTTCTTTTCTTGCAATGCCTGCACCAATTCTTCTTCCAGCAAAGCAAGCATGCCAACGCCGTTTTCATACTGTGAAAAATCTTCATAAGCTTCACAAGGAGGCAGTGTTTGTTGTGCTTTTAAATAAAATTCATCTGACAAAAATACAAACGCCGTTCCTAATTTTTTTTTGAAATATTTTTGCCACTGTTCTACCTGCAAAATTACTTTTTTGCTTTCTTGTCGGTCAAAAGGAATCATAGGATACAAATTTTTTCTATACTTTGTCAAACCAATGGGCACAACAGACATACTTTTTGCATGGGGAAAAAAAGCGGCGCAATCTTCAATGGTTTTATCCAATATTTTACCATCATTAATATTTCTGCAAAGAACCACCTGTAAATTCATTTCAATTCCTGCATCTGCCAGTTGCTTCATCACTTCCAACACTTTATCCGCATTGGGATTTTTCAGCATTTTTTTGCGTAATGACAAATCTGTTGTGTGAACAGAAACATTGATAGGAGAAAGATGATAAAATATAATGTGATTGATATCCTCTTGGGACATATTCGTTAGCGTCACATAATTTCCCTGCAAAAAAGATAAACGGGAATCGTCATCTTTAAAATAAAGACTTTCTCTCATTCCTTTGGGAAGCTGGTCTATAAAACAAAAGATACACTTATTTTTACAGCTTTTTGCATTGTCCATCAAACCGCTTTCAAAGACAATGCCAATGTCTTCTTCTTCCTCTTTTTCTATTTCTGCAATATATTCTTCCCCATTGATTGTACGAATGGTTAATTCCACATATTCCTCTTGTATCAAATAACGATAATCGAAAACGTCTTTTACAGGCTGTCCATTGACTGCCAATAAAATATCCCCTGCTTGCAGTCCAATTTCTTGTGCAATGCTATCTTTTTCTATTTTGATAATTACATTTTGTTTTAACTCCATGCCATTACCCTTTCCATATTAGAATCGGCTACATTATATCATAGTTTTGGGACAAATACAAAGAAAACAGTATCATAGCTAAAAACAAATTTAAGATACAATCGCCTTTCTGCAAAAATACATATTCCTATATTTAAAAATATATTTTGCTCTTTGTTTTTAAAAGACAATTTATTTTTTGCATAGCCACAAACAAAAAAATTGTTACACTATTAGTAGTACTGCTGTTTTATTTAGAAGATACATTATACATAAAGCCAAACAGGAAATAATAAATTTTATTGTAAAAAAATTACCAAACTCATTCATATTGTATTTTGTCATGTTTTAGGCAAACCAAAAAACATTACCATTGCAGTATACAAATTTCAAAAAATAAATTTGGCACAC
>DVLQ01000085.1 GCA_018715395.1 Candidatus Coprocola pullicola
TAAACTATGTATATCCGTAATTCCCATATACGGACCTCCTTTTCACTTTATTTCTTGCAGTTGGCAGACCGCAATTGTATTATAGTGAAAAGGAGTTTTTACTTCAACGCCAGAAGGCTTTTTTGAACCACGCGTCTAACGCGTGGTTTTCTCTATACAAAAAAAGCGGAGTAAAATACTCCGCTTTTGCATTTTATTGTTTACCAGCCATTTTTCTTTCTTGTGCTTCAATCATTTTTTTAACCATATATCCGCCTACATAACCATTTTGTGCAGATGTCAAATCACCATTATACCCCTTTTTCAATGGTACGCCAATTTCATTTGCCACCTCATATTTAAACTGCTCTAATGCTGCCATTGCCTCCGGTACTGCTTTTCTTTTTCTACTTGTCGCCATTTTTGTTACCTCCCTAAAACAATTTTTTCTCATTTATATTTTCAATAAAAACGTCACAAAATAAATACAAATCATTTTTTGCTGTTTTTTGTGTCTGTTTTTATTGTACTAATAGTATGTTCCAAACACAAAACTTCATACAAACACTTTTTACCACTTTTATTGACAAAAAAAGTCTTTCATTGACAAAAAACAAAAGCTATACTATGATACTGAAAAAGGAGGCAGTTTTATGGAAGAAAATTTACTCAAATCTATGGATTTAAAAAATACAAAAAAAAGACAAGTCATTTTATCTATACTAAAAGAATATAACTATGCCATGACTGCCGAAGAAATTTATGAAAAAACAAAACCTCTTTTAAGTATGAGTGTGTCTACCATTTATAGAGCTCTTCACACACTCTCTGACAAAAATATTGTAATAAAAAGCATCAGACAAGATGGTAAATCTTATTATCAGCTGCAAAAATATACACACAAACATCATTTGGTTTGCACAGTCTGTCAGGAAGTTATCACAATAGAACATTGTCCTTTAGAAGAACTGGAACAAAAACTGGCTGTTCAAACAGGATATCAAATCACCGGGCATAGTCTGGAATTTTTTGGTATTTGTCCTAATTGTACAAAAAAGTAAAAATAATAAGGGAATCTGCCCTTCGACAGACAGATTCTTTTTTTATTTTAGTTAGGAGGCACTGTATGGAAATTCTTTCTGAATTGAATTATCACATATGGGGAGTAATTCTACTTTTAATACTATCGATTACGCATATCTTTTTTACAATACGAACAAAAGCAATACAAAGATATTTTTTAAAGGGTTTTTGTCTGTCTTTTAAAAGGGATAAATCCTCTTTTGGCGTTGTCAGTCATTTTTCCGCTCTCACCCTATCTTTGTCTGCAACAGTCAGTACCGGCAACATCATTGGCATGGCTACAGCCATTGCCATTGGCGGCGCGGGCGCTGTTTTTTGGTGCTGGGTGGCAGGCATGATAAGCATGGCGACAAAATATAGCGAAACACTACTTTGTTTAAAATATAGAGTGAAAACAAAATACGGCGATGTTGTTGGAGGTCCTATGTATGTTTTGGAATATGGCATTGGTCAAAAATGGCTGGCTGTTGTTTTTTCTATTGCAACTATTGTTGTTTCTTTTTCTATGGGAAATATGACCCAAAGCAATACCATTTCTTTCCTATTAGAAAATAATTTTCATATTTCACCACATATTACAGCCATAGTTTTCACTTTGTTAACAGCTTCCTGTTTGTTGGGCGGCATAAAATCCATTTCTAGCTTTTGTAAAAAATTTGTTCCTTTTATGCTGTTTTTTTATATTATTTTTTGTATCATCATTATTTGTATCAATTATCATTATATTTTGCCTGCCTTAAAAATAATTTTAACGCAAGCTTTTTCAACAAGAGCCATTGGTGGTGGTTTTTTTGGTACTGGTGCGGTACTTGCAATTCGTTACGGCTTTTCAAGAGGTCTTTTTTGCAGTGAATCCGGCTTTGGAAACACTCCTATAGCCTCTTGTACAGCACAAACAAAAAATCCGGTTCGCCAAGCTCTTGTCAGTATGACTGCTGTATTTTGGGACACTCTTGTTGTTTCAACATTGACAGGTATAGTATTGGTTTTGAGTATATTTAAAAATGCTATTGTCATAGAAGATTTTTCCGGAAGTACTCTTGCATTAAACGCATTCAATGCCATAGAAGGCATTGGTCCTGTTACACTTTTATTTGGTCTGATTACATTTGCATGGGCAAATATATTTGGTTGGTATTATTGTGGTGAAAAAGCAATAACATATTTAGCGGGCAAAAAATCCATTCTCCCTTTTCAAATATTTTGGTTCATTGGTTTAATGATAGGTTGTGTTGCCACACTAGATTTTTTACAAACTATTACTGACTTTTTTCTTATTTTTATGATACTGCCAAATATCGTTTCTTTGTTTTTATTACACAACATCATCAGAGAAGAAACAGAAAACTATCTTTTTGAAAACCGATTAGATACTGTTTCATCAAACTTTATTCCGAAAACAAAAAATCCATCAAAATGATGGATTTTTTGTGATAAAGAAAGATGACTGATGAGGGGTGTCATCAGTCGTAAAGAGAGGGGGGTAATTATGTTGACAGAACTCTGTATGTGAGGAGGAGAGTACTGTCATATTGTCAAACATTCGATATATAGTCATTCGACTTTTATAAAGCCGATACGAAGCATTTTTTATTTTATCTATTTTTTGGCTTGCTTTTTTGTTTTTGACAAGACATTTTGTTTCATCTGCAAGCCTTCTTTCTTTTTGGGGGGGCTGTATCTCCCGGGGCAAGGGAGATACAGTATGAGAAGTTAGGGATGCTTGTGTTTCTCTTAACTTCTGAAATTAGTATACTGGAAAAATATGTCCGTTTTATGAACAAATACTTAATAAATTCTTAATCGTTATTAAGAAAATCGATATTTTTTCTAATGTATTTCTGAAAAGTACCTTTTCATGCATATATTAAAAAGAAAAACTAACGATGAAAAGGGAGGTTATGTTAATGGGAATTTATAAAGTAATTCAAATTAAACTGCCAAAATGTGTTCAAACGTTGCAAAAAAAGAATCAAAAAAAGAAACCATTCCATCATCACACCAACATAAAATCCTATTTAACCAAAAACCATGCAGTTAAAAAAAAGAAATCTTATACAAAAAATCAGCAAAAACTTTTTTTTAAACAAACAGCAGTATTGCTTTTTTTACTTCTTCTTTTAGCAAAAGGATTCTCTATATGGGAATTTTCTGCACCAGAGCAAACAGCACAGCAAACTCATCTCTTTTTAAGAGATAGTTTACCCTATTAATCATTTTTTATAAGTATTATTTACTTTATAAAATGTAATATGGTATAATAGAGCGATTCTATCATAGAAAAACTATTTTTTCCAAAAAATAATCATAAGAAATATGGGATTCTGTTCATTTAATATGAAAATAAAAGTATAGAAAAGACTTTTAAAAATACAATCATAAAAAAGAGTATACAAATAAAAGCTAACACCTGATTTGATGCAAAATAAAATCTTTTAAAAAAGCCTTGGTAAATGTCAGAAACTTCTTTTTACAAAAGTTCAAATGAACAATAGGCACTAAACGAACTTTTTAAAATGACACTTAAAAGCAATAGAAGAGTCGTATTTCTGGCACAAACAGGGTATTTCGGATAGCATTTATGAGAAGTTGTTATTAGACTTTAAAGTAAACTAATGGCGGCATTTATGACAAATATATTTTTAACATCCGTATTTATCTTTTCTATAACCATAAAGGGAATGAGAAAAACAATGAGGACAAGAAATAGTAAAATCTTTAAAAGTAATTTTTATGCATAAAAACAGCTCTTTTCTGGGAGAACCAGTATTTTCACTAATTTTTTATTGTACTTTTAATAAGGGGCTGTTGTTTATATCATTTTAACATAACAGAATCAAATATGGTGAAAGGAGAAAAAAATATGTCTTCTACAGGACAAGAAAATATTAGAAATTTTTGTATTGTCGCTCATATTGACCATGGAAAATCCACATTAGCCGATAGATTGATTCAAAAAACAGGGCTTTTAACAGAAAGAGAAATGCAGGAGCAAGTTCTGGATAATATGGATCTGGAAAGAGAAAGAGGCATTACTATAAAAGCGCAGGCGGTGCGTCTTGTATATAAAGCACAAAACGGTGAAGAATATGTATTTAATCTTATTGACACACCTGGGCATGTAGACTTTAATTATGAAGTTTCCAGAAGCTTGGCTGCTTGTGAAGGCGCCATACTCATTGTGGACGCTGCCCAAGGCATTGAAGCGCAAACATTAGCCAATGTATATTTAGCTATAGACAATGACTTAGAAATACTTCCGGTTATCAATAAAATTGATCTGCCCAGCGCCAATGCCGAAATGGTAAAACAAGAAATTGAAGATATTATAGGCATTCCGGCAGAAGACGCACCTATGATTTCTGCCAAAAACGGCATCAACATTGAACAAGTACTGGAAAGAATCATAACAGATATTCCTGCTCCTTGTGGAAATAGAAACGCTCCTTTAAAAGCATTGATATTCGATTCCGTATATGACCAATATAAAGGCGTTATTGTAATTATGAGAGTTTTTGATGGAGCATTAAAAAAAGGCAGTAAAGTAAAAATGATGGCTACAGAAAAAGAATTTGACGTGGTAGAAGTAGGCGTTTTCGGTCCGGGACGATTTATTCCCACAGATATATTGGAAGCCGGCATGGTTGGCTATTTCACAGCAAGTATCAAAAACGTTGCAGACACGCGCGTTGGCGATACTGTCACAGAAGCGGACAACCCTACCGCCAACGCATTGCCCGGGTACAAAAAAGTAAATCCTATGGTATATTGCGGTATTTTTCCGGCGGACGGGGCAAAATATCCCGATTTAAGAGAAGCTCTGGAAAAATTGCAGTTAAATGACGCCGCTCTTTTTTTTGAACCCGAAACTTCTATAGCTCTCGGCTTTGGATTCCGTTGTGGTTTTTTAGGACTACTGCATTTAGAAATTATACAAGAACGCTTAGAAAGGGAATATAACCTTGACTTAGTGACCACAGCTCCTAGCGTTATTTACAAATTGTTTTTGACAGACGGTTCAGAAATAGAAATTTCAAATCCAAGTAATATGCCCGACCCTGCAAGAATTGAGCATATGGAAGAACCTATTGTAAAAGCTGAAATTATGCTTCCAAAAGAATATATTGGCGCCATTATGAAGCTTTGTCAGCAAAGACGCGGCGAATATATTAGTACAGAATATTTAGATGAAAATAGAGCTATGTTGATATACGAAATGCCTTTAAATGAAATTATATATGACTTTTTTGATGTATTAAAATCTCGCAGCAGAGGTTATGCATCTTTTGATTATAGTTTAATTGGCTACAAAATAAGCGAACTGGTAAAACTGGATATTCTTGTCAATCGAGAAGTCGTCGACGCTCTTTCATTCATTGTTCATAAATCTACCGCCATTGAAAGAGGCAGAAAAATTTGTGAAAAATTAAAAAAAGAAATCCCCAGACAGCTTTTTGAAATTCCTATTCAAGCAAGTATTGGAAGCAAAATTATCGCCAGAGAAACTGTCAGCGCTATGCGAAAAGACGTATTGGCAAAATGTTATGGCGGCGATATATCCAGAAAAAGAAAATTGCTTGAAAAACAAAAAGAAGGAAAAAAAAGAATGCGTCAAATCGGCAGTGTAGAAGTACCACAGCAAGCTTTTATGAGCGTATTAAAACTCGACGAAGAATAATAAAAAATAAATTTTT
>DVLQ01000010.1 GCA_018715395.1 Candidatus Coprocola pullicola
AGAAAACAATTCCTCTTTTTTTAATACAATGGCATTTTTGCCGCTGTCATAAGACACATTTTTCAAAAGGTTGGGGTTAGTCGTATCCACATCAATTTCTGTATAGCTTGTATTATTTGTATTGCCTTGGCTTATGTTTGTATTATTTTGCGGCATTTGTTCCTCATCTGTTTCTTCTTCAAATGAAATCACAATGTCTTCTTTACTATCGCTTAAAACAATCTGATAGCTTTGTTCCTTCCTCAATTCAAATACTACTCTTGTAACAGTAATGTATTGTTTTTGTTCATTTTCTTTATCAAATTCAGAAGAAGTAATGTTTTGCACAAAAGGACTTGTAGTCACTTCTATATCATCTGTCAATACCTCTTTTTGCGCATAATAAATATCCAATATAATTTTATCGCTATCCCCGGGTACTTCTTCAAATTTTGCAATTTCTCCTCTTGCCTCAATGGTAAAAATCTGTTTCTCCTCTTCAGATACAGGTACAATAATATTTGTAATGCCAATATTTTCTTGGGGAATCTCTCCTGTTCCGCCACTGGCATATGTTTTTTGTGTTTCTGTTTGAGGTGGAGGGGGAGATTGTGGTTGTGTTTCTTCTGGTTGTGTTTCTTCTGGTTGTGTTTCTTCTGGTTTTGGCTCTGTCTGTTGTATTTGCTCTGCAATCGAAACAGTTCTTGTAGTTTCGTCCCAATTCACACTACAGCCCAAAGCCTCCGAAACTGCTCTGACAGGTATCATGGTTCTTTCGTTGATAACCTTTGCAGGCACGTCCATTGTAAAAGCAACACCATTTTTAGAAGCTGTTGTTTGGTCTACCTGTAATACAATAATGTCTTTATCTTTTCTAATATAAACCTCTTGGGTAGCTTCATTCCATGCCACCTCCGCCCCCATTGCTTCAAAAACAGCTCTTGCAGGCACCATTGTTCTGTCATAAAGAGAAATGGGAGGCATATCTTCTATGGAAAGTGTTGCACCATTTACCTCAATGGCAATGCTTTCTGCCTGATAATCATGCATACTGCCATCATAAAGCAGTCGCATGGTCACCATATCGCCATAAACAGGCACACTTTTACAAAAAAATATTCCTGCTATGGTCGAACAAAGCAGTTTCTGCCATTTTTTATTCATCTATATTGTCCTCCTATTCTTTTTTTCAATTCTATTACATTAAAATGATATAGACAATAGCCCCTTATTGAAAGTACAATAAAAATCTGTTTCTCCCAAAAAGGTGCTGTTTCTATGCATAAATATAAAAATTACTTTTAAAGACAGTATTATTTCTGTCCTTATTGTTTTGTGTTTCTCATTCCCTTTTGTATAGCAACCCAAATGTTTCCATCAGTTTGCTTGAAAGCCTAATAAAATAAAAATTTCTGACAAAGTCTAGCCGACGCCTGGATATTACATTAAAGTTTCTATTATAAAAAGAAATTTCCTGCTTTTATCAAATCTTATTTTAAAAGATTTTATTTTGTACCAAATCAAATGTTCGCTTTTATTTGCATACTCTTTTTTATCATTGTATTTTTAAAAGTCTTTTTTGTACTTTCATTTTCATATTAGGTTAACAAAACCTTTTTGCTGTTTTTAGTATATCAAAAAAAAACAGCTTGTCAAAAAACTTCTGTTTCATTAGCAAAAAAATATACTATTTATATCTAAAAAAACAGTATATTATCATAACAATTTTTTGATACACTGACTACAGATATAAAACGTTAAAGTTACTGACAGCAAAAAAATGCAGACACAATTGCAAAACAGATAGCCAAGCAATGAAAAAAGACCAGCTGAAAGAAACAATGGATGCCAAAATAATAAAATCCTTTTTAGGCAGAGCGTAACAGACTAGGTTATAGGTTTATGTATGGTATTGTATGAGCAACTTAATTAATGAAAATATCTCATCAGTATAAGGATTTGGAAAAGTAATTGTATTCAATCTTTACAATATTTTAAAAACCGGTTTTGGGCAAAAATCATAAGCTCTAATCTTATCATAACAAAACGCCTTTTTCAGTTCAATATTGCTAAAGCCTATCATTGTCCTTTATGCAAGCCGATTACTGAACAGACGCTTTCTCTAATATAAAATATCCTCTTATCTGTCAATAGGCAGTGATTGAAAATTTTATTGGCTTCTGCCGCCTAATTTTAAATTTCAAATTCTGTGTAACAGGTATCAGTATCATAATCACCCGTAGCTCTAAAATCTATTATTTCTTTCCCAATTGCATATTGTCTTGTTGAGAGTACTATAAACCAATCCACCGCCCATTCTGTATTGCTATTTTTGTTGATGATGAACGCTACATTCTTCCAAACTGCATACTGTATTGGTTGCATTTTCTACTGCTGTTGATAAACGGTTATGGTCAAGCATTGCTGTAACGAGCGTGTCTAAAAAACTACAATTTATACAATTCAGGGCTAATATGGCACCTGATACCAATATATACTCCCTAATCATTGTGAAGGAGCAGTTGTTGTGGTCAATCATTTTTGTGACAATTTTGTCTAAAACACTATAGTTTAGGCAATTCGAGGCTAATATAGCGTCCTATACCCGTTATCGCTATGTGGTCGCACATGGTTATAAGTAAAATATGCAAATCCCTTCACTGTCTGATAGAGCAATTCTTTTATTTGGAACTTATACTGGTTGCTGTATTTTTAAGATGTTACATATCTCCTATGGGTGGGTTATCATACAGATATCCGACTTTGCTCACGCTCTGTGTCACAGGAACAGATTCATAGAATGCAACAAAAGATTTCGATGTATACTTTCTGCTCATTGTGAAGGAGCAGTCGTTGTGGTCAATCATTTTTGTAACAATTTTGTCTAAAACACTATAGTTTAGGCAATTCGGGGCTAATTTCCTTACTCCTTTTTCGGGGCTTTTATTTGCCTCAAAAAAGTTGCCTGTGTTATATACAAAATATTAAAGTACTTTCTTCATACGCAACAACCAAAAAATATATAAAATCCCTGATTTCTATTATAAAGTTTCCCACTTTAGAGTTTCATTTTAAGCATATCTAGCTATCCATTATAGGTATTTGCTATTTCATATCAAATGACTTATAATAAAACCGAAGAACGGACAAAACCAGAATATTATGATAAACAGTCTATCTGGTAACGAGCATATAAAATACCCATGTCACTATTAATAAACAAATAAACTTTAAGATTAGGAGGTCAAAAATGAAAAAGAAAAAATTTTATGAAATGATTAAAATATCAGCAGTCGCTACAAGCATATTAGCTATATCTTTATCTGCTACAGCATGTACTTCAACATCTGCACAAGCTTCACAGACGCCACAAACGCCCTCCCAAAACACTACATCGACAATAAATTATGGAGAAATTCAGGATACCCACATTCGTATTGAGCCAATAGAACTTACAGATCAATGGGATAAGGTTTTTCCACTCAGTAATGAAGTAAATCACAGAAAAGTTACATTTGTAAATCACTTTGGCATTACTTTGGCGGCAGATCTTTATGAGCCTAAGGAATATAGCGGAAAGCTTCCGGCTATTGCTGTCTGTGGTCCTTTTGGCGCTGTAAAGGAGCAAAGCGCGGGTCTTTATGCGCAAGAGATGGCAAAAAGAGGATTTTTAGCCATTGCCTTTGACCCTTCTTTTACAGGAGAAAGCGGAGGCTATCCAAGAGCATTCAATTCGCCGGATATTAATGTAGAAGACTATCAGGCGGCAATTGATTTCCTTTCAACTCAAGATAATGTTGATCCGGAGCAAATTGGTATCATTGGTATTTGCGGCTGGGGAGGAATGGCCATTCAAACAGCGGCTCTTGATACAAGAGTTAAGGCAACAGCCTCCATGACCATGTATGACATGAGTCGTAATACTGCCTTGGGATATTTTGACTCTATAGATGAAGAAGGCAGATACAATGCTCGTGTAGCATATAACAATCAGAGAACAGAAGACTATAAAAATGGAACATACACTATGGCTGGCGGTCTTCCAGAAGAAGCTCCAAAAGACGCTCCTCAGTATGTAAAGGATTATATCGCTTATTATAAAACGGAGCGAGGATATCATCCACGTTCACTCAATTCAAATAACGGTTGGGCAGCTACAGCCAGTGGTTGTCTTATGAATATGAGATTGTTTGAATATGCTCCCGAAATCAGGAGCGCAGTTCTGCTTGTACACGGAGAAGACGCGCATTCCTTGATGTATAGCCAAGACACTTATGAACTTCTTGAGGGAGATAATAAAGAATTGATGATTATCCCTGATGCCTCCCATACAGATTTATACGACCAAATGGATATCATTCCATTTGATAAATTAGAAACCTTATTTAAAGACGCATTCTCAAAGGATGCATAAACCTAGCTATATGTTTTTATGAAAACAATCAATGGCGACTGTTAAGCTTAGTGTAATATCTATTGGTTGCCACATATCCATTTTCAAAAAATAGACCATGCAGTTATAGATACAATAACATGGTCTATTTTATTGTTTTTTTGATAAATCTGTCTTCAGGGGGCAATACATAATTTACTACAAAAATTTGGAAGTAAGACAATGTTTTATGTTGATGAAAAAAGGCAGTATACAATTTTTGATTGTATCTGCCCTTTTATTATTCTTTGAAATATGGTTTACTTCACTGTTTTTTCCCCTGTTGCCCCTTTATAATAAGCCTTTAATTTTTTCATCACCTTTCCATGGACGCTGTCTGCCGGATATTTTCCGCTTTTGTTTCTTTTTCCTGCTTGTTTTCCCATCAGCAGTTCAATTCCCTCTTCTAATGTAGAAATGGCATAAATATGAAATACTCCATTTTTGACAGCTTCTACCACTTCATCTTTCAAAACCAAGTCTTTTACATTTGTTTTTGGTATAATCACACCCTGTGTGCCTGTCAATCCTCTTTTTTTGCATAAATCAAAAAAACCTTCTATTTTATATGTGACACCGCCTATGGCTTGTATTTCTCCCCTTTGGTTGATAGAACCTGTAACAGCCAAATCTTGTCTGATAGGAATTTCCGACAAACTGGATAAAATACAGTACAGCTCTGTACTGGAAGCGCTATCCCCATCAATACCACTGTAATTTTGTTCAAAACAAACTCTACAAGAAAGAGAAAGAGGAAATTCTTGGGCATAGGTCTGCCCCAAAAATCCTGTCAATATTTGTATGCCTTTATCATGTGTTTGACCGCTAAGCTGAGCTTCTTTTTCAATGTTGATAATACCCGCTTCTCCCATATAGGTAGTTGCTGTAATACGAGAAGGATTTCCAAAGGCATAACTGCCCATATCCAACACGGCAAGACCGTTTATCTGTCCTACCTTACTGCCTTGAGTATCAATCATAATCACTTCTTCATCCAGCATTTCTCCCAATTTTTCTTCATACATTTTCAATCTCTGTTCTTTTTCGGCTATGGCTTTTTTAATGTGTTGCGCTGTAATAACACTATCGCCGGAAAGCCTTGCCCACGTTGCCGCTTCTCCCATAATCTCTGTCAAATGATTAAAGCGAGTGCTTAATTTGTCTTGTCTTTCCGCCGTTCTGGAAGAATATTCCACAATAGAACAAATGGCGTCTGCTGTAAACGGCGGCGTATGCTCTTTGTCGGAAAATGTTTTGACAAACTGAGCCAGTTTCATAATATTTTCATCATTTCGGTTCATTTCATAGTCAAATTCTGCTTTGATTTTAAAAAGCTTATCAAATTCATCATCATATTGGCTTAACACTTCATAATAATACTCGCTTCCTATCAGTATAATTTTTAAATCGGCCGGTATCGGTTCCGGCTTTAATACAGGCGCTACAACGGCTCCCATCTGTTCTCTGAGATTATCCATGGAAATTTCTTTTGTTTTAATCACTCGGCGGATTGCTTCCCACGCTTGGGGATTGGAAAGAACGTCCTGCGCCTGCAATATCAGATATCCTCCATTGGCTTTGTGGAATAATCCTGCCTTTATTTTCATAAAATCTGTAGTAAGATTTCCAAATTCACTGTCATACTCCACTTCCCCTATAAGATTATAATAAGTAGGGTTAAAATGTATTACAACAGGCGCGCCTTCTGTTTTGCTATGGTCTACAATAAGATTTACTTTATATTTTGACGTAATATCCTCTGTACTTTTTTTAGAAAGCATAGGCAAAAGAGCAGCGATGCTTTCGTCAGGTTCCTCTTCCTCTTCAAAAAATTCACTGATATTTTCCAAAACATCTTCTTTTACATCATTGATATAAGAAATCACACGAGGATATTCCTTGTATTTTTCCTGTACGGAACTGACATGATGCCCTATTGCAAACATGCCTACCTTATAATCCAAATCATCTGTTTTTTTCTTAAATTCCTTTTCCAACTCTCGTAAATCCCGCATAATGGCGCCGGCTTTTTCCTGCACCACATTGGAGGCTTTATCAATGGCTTCTTGCTGAGATTCTTCCAATTTTTCATAGTCTTCTTCATTAATGGTTTTGCCATCTATAATGGGCATAAAATAAATACCGGAATTAGAAGAGCGAAGCTGAAAACCGTTTTCCTTTGCCATATCAGACATTTCTTTGATATAAACGTCTTTTTTTTCTTCAAATACTTTTAAAATAGCGTTTTTTTGGTTTTCATAATCTTCAGAGCGAAAGGCTTTTTGTATTTCTGTTTTAAAAATTTGTACCAATTCCGCCATATCTTCTTTAAATTGTTTTCCCATTCCCGGTAAAAAACGCAGCGCCAAAGGCGTTCTGGGATTTTGAAAATGATACACATAACACCAGTCATAGGGCGCCGGCTCTTTTGAAGCAATTTTTTGCGTACTGATTTTTGCATAGGTTGTTTTTCCTGTACCTGAAGGACCTGTCATAAAAATATTATAGCCTTGCATTTTTACTGTCAATCCAAAGTCGAAGGCTTTCACTGCCCTTTCCTGACCCATGACGCCATCCTCCAAAGGTGATATTTCTTCTGTTGTGCCAAAAGAAAATATATGAGGACAACAGCCATTTTTTAATTGTGTGTAATGTAATTCTTTTGTCTGTGGCATAGAAACAAGCCTCCTTTATATCATATTGAAAGAAATCTTAACATTCTGATTCCTATTCCTCAAAAATAGGAAAATATTTCCACATAATCACAGCATCTTCTTTTGTATCCTGATAATAGTTTTTGCGAAACCCCTCAGGACGAAAACCATATTTTGTATACAATTTTTGTGCCGCTATATTGCTGATACGTACTTCCAATGTAATACCTATCATTTGTTTTTGTTGTGCAATATTGATAATCTCTTCCATCAATGCCTTTGCTACTCCTCTTCTGCGGTACTGCTCCAGCACAGCCACATTGGTAATATGCCCTTCCGTCACAACATGCCACATACCTGCATAGCCTACGATTTTATCATCCAACACAGCAATGCGGTAAATTGCCATTTTATTTTCCTTCATTTCTCTTTGAAAATCTTCTCTTGTCCATGGAATGGAAAAGCAAGCCTCCTCTACCTGCAGCACTTGTTCAATATGTTCTTCTGTCATAGGCAGTATTTCTAGCATTTGCCTTCCTCCTTATGAATACGTTGTTCCCTTTCTCGTTCTGCCTGAGGTTTTCTGATATAAATGATTTCTAACTCACTTCCCTTTACGGTTTTTCCTTCTGCAATCATCTCTAATGCCAAACTGGCTACACAAGCTCCTCTTTGCAATGCGCAATGAATGGGTGCAAAACAAAATGTTTCTTGCTGTGAAAGTAATTTTTTATGGACAAGCACACCATCTCCCAAAAAAATCACTTTTTCAAATGTTTTTGCTTTTTCAATGACGTCTTCTATAGACAATGCCTCATAAGGTGTGAGTCTGCAAAGCTTTTGTTTGTGCCATTGATAAAACGCTGTGTAAACTTGCTGTCTTCTTGCATCCATAATGGGGCATATCATAGCATCTGTGCTAAAGATATTATATGCCAAAGCATCTAATGTGGGAACAGCAACTACAGGGATTGCAAGCCCTAAAGCCATTCCCTTTGCTGTGGCTGCGCCAATGCGTAATCCTGTAAAAGAACCGGGCCCACAGGAGCAAGCAATATAGTCCAATGTAGATAAATCCAGTTCTATGTTTTTGCAGATAGCTTCTATCATAGGCATAGTGGTTTGAGAATGAGTCATATTATAATTTATGGTATATTCTGCCAATATTTTTGTATCTTCTGCCAACGCTACAGAGGCTGTCTGTCCTGTGGTATCAATGGCAAGCAGTTTCAACGCTCTCTCCTCCTTCAACAGTAATTTTTCGATAAAAATCGCTTTTTTGATAATCTTTTTCTATGCTAATCCAAATAACATTTTCAGGCAAAAGCTCTTTGATTTGCTCCGCCCACTCTACCAAGCAGACACCCTGTCCAAAAAAATAATCTTCATATCCTGTATCTTCCATTTCCTCCAAAGAGCCAATGCGATATACATCAAAATGATATAAAGGCAAATTTCCTTTATATTCATTCACAATGGTAAAGGTAGGGCTTGTAATATGGTCTTTAATACCCATTGCCTGGGCAAATCCTTTTGTAAAAATGGTTTTACCAACTCCCAAATCCCCCTTCAAGCAGTAAATTTCTCCTGCTTTTGCCTTCTGTCCCAACAAACGACCTATTTCTTTTGTTTCTGATTCACAAAAAGTTTCATATATCATATACTCACCTATTTTAATCTGTTTTTTATTATCCAAACCAACTTTTGCATATAGTTGCAATATGCTTTTAAAACCACATACATTTTTTTTACTCTTTTATGTGGCATCTTCTGCTGTTTTTTTAAAATTGCGACTCTTCCAAGAGCATATTTTCTTTTTTTTGGAAAAAACCATTTGAGCAAAGTATATACTTTTTTCCCTTCCTCAAAAAATTTTATTCCAAATTGTCCCCATTGTAAAAAATACATCGCTTTTTGGAGCATATTGCAACACCGCCTTTTTATAGTTTTATCATACCACAGTCTGTCCTGTTTAGAAAGTGTTTTACTTTTTTGTCATTTTACCAAGTGTGTCTATGAAGTTGTCCCTGTTTCAAAAGTCCTTCAAAATTTTGCTGTCGCAAAGCCTCATACAATACTACAGCTACAGCATTGGATAAGTTTAGGCTTCTTGCCTGTTCCAGCATAGGAATTCTCACCGCCGTCTGAGGATACTTCAACAGTATCTCCTCGGCAATGCCGGCGCTTTCTTTTCCAAACATAATATAGCTGTCCTGTTGATACTGTACTTGTGTATAAACTTTTTTTGATTTTGTTGTCGCCATAAAAATAGTAGGATTTTCATTTTTTTGCAAAAAATCTTCAAAATTTTCATAATAATCAATATCCAAAAGCTTCCAATAATCCAGTCCTGCTCTTTTTAAATACTTATCTTCCACAGAAAACCCAAAAGGCTTTATCATATGAAGTCTAGAGCCTGTTGCTGCACAAGTTCTGGCAATATTTCCTGCATTTTGTGGGATTTCGGGTTCTAATAATACAATATTCATCTTTTTTTCACCTCTTATCTTCTATATTTTTTATAAAAAATCAGTTTTTTTGTGACTTTTCCATATTTTTCTATTGACACATTATTTTTCATATATTATTATTAAATAATAATAATTATTATTTAAGGAGCATTTTTATGAAAGATACTACACAAATCTTACGAGCAAAGGGACTGAAGGTGACTCCTCAGAGAATTGCCATATATACTATGCTTTCTCATACAGACGAGCATCCTAATGCAGAAACGATTTATCGTTCCTTGGAACCGACAAATCCTACATTAAGCCTTGCTACTGTTTACAAAACATTGGACTTTTTTAAGACCTCCGGTTTAGTGCAGGAATTAAATGTCGGAGAAGCCAGCTCCAGATACGATGCTATCGTCACAAGACATCCTCATGCTGTTTGTACTTGTTGTGGGAAAGTAGTAGATTTGCCTGCTGACGCTTTTGAAGAGCTGCGTCATCGCGCTTGCCAACTGACCGACTTTTCGTTAGAATCAGAACAGCTTATATTTTATGGCAAATGCCCAAAATGTAAAAATCAAACGTAATAACCTTCAAAAAAGGCAAGTTATTTCTTGCCTTTTTTGTTGTGATAAAAAACATCATCGAACTTCTGCTCCAAAGGGAAGCAACGCCAATAATGCAAATTTAAAATGCTGCAATCCAAAAGGAATACCTATGATTGTTATACAACAAATAATTCCTGCTACAGCAGACATTACCGCCAATTCCCAGCCGCAAAAAATCATCCAAAAAACATTTAAAACCATAGACCCTCCGGACATATTGCCATATACAATTTCTTTTCCAAAAGGAGATAATACAAGCTTTGAAAATTTAAAGCACTGTAATCCTATGGGGATTCCAATGATAGTGATACAGCATAATACACCTGCCAAACACCATCCTATGGCACAAATCAGTCCTCCTAATAACAACCATATAATATTACCCAGTAAACTCATTATTCTTCTCCCTCCATTTCTTTTTATAATATGCTACAACATCAAAGTATTGCTCATCGTCCAAGGCTTTTTTTCCTTCTTCTGAAAGGCAATATACACCCTTTTTTACTCTTTTATACCATTTATAGACATTTGTACCAAGCATTTTAATATGCGGCTCCAAAAGTCCATAACGACGCAATAAAGCATAGTCCACCTCTTTTTGTTGTTGCAATATACAACAAAGTTCCAATGCTTTTTCCCGATAAGCTGTTATGACCTTTCGTCTTGTCATACCTCCTACATTATAATCTCCCGAGCGTCCCTCCAGTTCCAAAAGCAGTTTTTGTTTTTTTGTTTTATTTTTTCGTATCATACTGTCGCTAGGCTCTAGTATCACATCAACTATATGTAAGGGGCTGTCCAGCGCTACTGTAAAAAGCCCCAATTCCAATCGTTTGAGTAGTTTTATCATATTTTTCCATTGTTTTGTATTTTGTGGTTTTTCAGGTCGTGGTATTGCTACAAAAACTTCTTGGCAATAACTTTGTCTTTCTATTGCCTGATAAAGTAAGCTTAGCTGAAAAGATTTTTTTAGTTCTACAATGATCAGCCTGTCACCCTTTTGGGCTGTCACATCACAGCCCTTTACTTCACTTTTTACCACAAATCCTTCTTTTTTCAAAAAATCACAAATAGGAGCATATAAATCTGTTTCATAAAACTTCTTTTTTTCCATTTACTTCCCCTTTGCCCATAAAAATTTCTATTTCTTCTACTGTTTTTATCATATTTTGGGAAAGCACATCGGGCTGTGGCATCGCAGTCCTTTACTTCACTTTTTACCACAAAACCTTCTTTTTTCAAAAATAGGAGCATATCAATCCGTTTCACAAAACTTCTTTTTTTCTGTTTACTTCCCCTTTGCCCATAAAAATTTCTATTTCTTCTACTGTTTTTATCATATTTTGGGAAAACACATCGGGCTGTGGCATCACAGCCCTTTACTTCACTTTTTACTACAAAACCTTCTTTTTTTAAAAAATCACAAATAGGGGCATATCAATCTGTTTCATAAAACTTCTTTTTTTCCATTTACTTCCCCTTTGCCCATAAAAATTTCCATTTCTTCTACTGTTTTTATCATATTTTGGGAAAGCACATCGGGCTATCACATCACAACCCTTTACTTCACTTTTTACCACAAAACCTTCTTTTTTCAAAAAATCACAAATAGGAGCATATAAATCTGTTTCACAAAACTTCTTTTTTTCTGTTTACTTCCCCTTTGCCCATAAAAGTTTCTATTTCTTCTACTGTTTTTATCATATTTTGGGAAAACACATCGGGCTGTGGCATCACAGCCCTTTACTTCACTTTTTACCACAAAGCCCTCTTTTTTCAAAAATAGGAGCATATCAATCCGTTTCAGAAAACTTCTTTTTTTCTGTTTACTTCCCCTTTGCCATAAAAGCTTCTATTTCTTCTACTGTTTTTATCATATTTTTGGAAAGCACACAACAGCCGTCTTCTGTTACCATAACATCGTCTTCTATTCGTATGCCAATTTCCCATTGTTCAATATAAAGTCCCGGCTCTACTGTCAATACCATATTTGGTTTTAGATATTTTTCTTGATATCTTCCAATATCATGGGTTTCTGCTCCCAAATAGTGGCTGACGTTATGATAATAATACTTTGAAACCTCTTGTTTTGTCTGAACAAGACCGATTTTTTGAAGCTCTTGAAAATAATGTTCTTTTAATATTTCATTCAAACTTGAAAAGGCTACTCCCGGCTTAATAGCGTCAATCACCTTTTGCTGTCCCTGCAAAACAATATGATAAATTTGTTTTTGTCTTTGGCTGAATTTTCCACTGACAGGAAATGTTCTTGATATATCTCCATTATACCAGTCTTTTTGCGCTCCCACATCAAAAAGTATCAAATCTCCATCTTTTGTTTTGCCATTATTTTTTACATAGTGCAGTATTGTGCCGTTTTTTCCTGCTGCAGCAATGGTTTGAAAAGCCTTTTGGCTGACGCCGTTTTGTTTTAATACAAAATCAAAATAAGCCTCTATTTCATACTCCATCATACCTGCTTTAGCATGTTTCATCATTTCTTCTATGCCCTTTATGGTAATGTCAATGGCTTGTTGTATTTTTTGAATTTCATAGTCTTCTTTGATTTCTCTCATTTGAGCAAATATAGGATACACATTTGTAAGCAGCATTGCCGGAAAACGCTGTTTTATTTTTTTAGCAAATTCCAGAGCAGGCGTCATAGCATGGGAAAAATCTCTGCATTCTAAATCTAAATAAGCTGTTTCTATATTATTTTTAAAAACATAATCGGCAAATTCTTCTTCAAACTGGTCAATATATCCAATTTGTTCTATTGCGGAAATTTCCATAGCCTCTTGAGGCGTCATATTGGCTCCCACCCATTTTGCCATAATACCGTTATCTCTTGGAATATAAAGTGTGACATTTTTTTGCTCTGCTCTTTTTGTAAAAAGCAAAATGCAATTTTCTCTGTCAATACCGCTAACATAATAAAAATTTCTGTCAGGTGAAAAAGGGTAATATTCATCTCCTCTTTTTACAGGCGCCTTGCCCGCAAATAATACTGCAACGCTATTGTCCTTTAAATTTGAAAATAATTTTTCTCTATTTTTTATAAAAAATGGTTCCGCCATAGTCATCTTCACTCCTTTTTTCATATTATTTCAAATAGTATACCACAAAAAAAGAAAATACAAAAACAAAGCTGATTTTTATTGCATTTTTTTACAAAAAATGAAAAAGCAACGCTGTTATTGCTATTATAAACCCATTCTCTTTTATAAATTGTAACCATACAAATTTTTTCAGCCCCATAATTGACTGCCTTAGATATTACAGAATCAAAAAGTTTTATCAAAACATCTAAAAATAATCTCTCATTCTATTTTGCCATTGACTAATCTATTTCTATCAAACAAATACTTTTTATACTCAAAATAAATTGTCAAATAAACTTTATTAAGGTATATCGGTTATATGATTCACACCAAACTCTATCTCATGATACTTTCTTTTGACATTACATAAACAACAGTCATACTACTCTATCTCTTAATAGTGATTACAGTTGCATTGTGTAACAATACCTCTTTTATAATTATATTTTCATCACTATTTTGCTATATTCGTTGTTCAAGTACTAGAGCGTATCTGAAAAGTGAAAAGTGCACAAAAGTCTATTATATGTTATAGTAATACCAGATAGGAGATGATAGACATGGCAAAAGGATATAAACTCAGCGATTCAGAATGGGAACGTATCTCTTTTTTCCAGTCTCCAAAACAGGACGTCTTCCAAAATGGGATAATAGAACAATGTTTAATGCAATTACGTGGCTTGCCCGCAGCGGTTCTGCATAGGAGGATATCCCAAGTCAATATCCTCCTTACCAGCTACTAGATATGATAAGTTAACCTCTTCCTTTTTTGCTTTTATTCATATTGCTGCAATTGCCATTTTGTTAAAATGATGAATACATAGGACTTTTCAGATACGTCCTAAAAAAACAGAAATTTCTATTCTGCTTCACAAATTCTTCTTTATTAAGATATATCGATTATATTTTTCACGCCAAACTCTATTCCATAATACTTTTTTTGACATTACATAAGCAACAGTCACACTACTCTACCTCTTTATATTGATTGCTGGTGCATTGTATAACAATACTCCTTTCATATTATATTTTTATCACTATTTTGCTATATTCGTTGTTCAAGTACTAAAAAAAACAGAAATTTCTATTCTGCTTCACAAATTCTTCTTTATTAAGGTATATCGATCATATTTTTCACACCAAACTCTAT
>DVLQ01000086.1 GCA_018715395.1 Candidatus Coprocola pullicola
CTGATTGTCAACCGTTAGTTGCGAATTGCGTATCTGTAATTGTTTCATCTGCTGTTCAGCTACTTTTAACGCCCTTGAGAGAATCATTTCCGGCGTATTCCATGCCTTTTCCAATGCTATAAAATATTGCCTTGCCTGCTTGCCTTTTTCCGTCCTTTGTAACATACATATTTCTTTTGCCATGTCTATGGTTAGTTGGTGGTCTTGGCTTGGTCTGCCTCCTGTACTTTCTTCCAAAAATGGAATAAAGTCTATTTCTTCAGTAAAACCGTACTCGCACATCCTTTTAAACCATGTTGTATAATTGCTTTCCACTTCTAAAAATTCATGTAATTCTCTGCCTGAAATAGTCGGTCTGTCATTGTCGTAATTTACTTTGATTAATTCATTCATTTACTTCTCTCCTTCCAAATTTGACATTTTCTCTTTTTTGTTGCAAAATAGAATTGGATTTATTTGTTTTGTGCCTGATTGCCGTCAGGCTCTCCCTCTCCCGTCAGTTGCCGCTGTGGGAGGGGGAATATTTCTTCTACTTTTGTGTCTAGTGCTTGGGCTATCAAAAGTGCTGTATAGACGTTTGGGACATGTTTACCAGCTTCATAGTCTTGATATGTTCTTTCAGAAACATTTATAATTTTTGATATTTGTATTTGTGTTAAATTTTTTTCTTGACGTTTTTTCTTTAAATTTAAATTCATTATCACCTACCACCTTTTAATTTAACACGCTAATTATTTCGTGTTATGTTGTAATAATAACACGCTAATTATTTCGTGACAATACCTTTTTTTAATTTTTTTTAGGAGTGTCTTTACATGATAAATTTGCGTTTAAAAGAATTAAGGAAAACTAATAAAGTTACTCAAAAACAAATAGCCAGTGCTATTGAACTTTCTGAAAGAAATTATCAATCGCTTGAATATGGTAATATCAAACCTAGTTATGAAACTCTCCTTAAACTAGCTGACTACTTCGATGTTTCCCTAGACTACCTTGTCGGTCGTACTGACAACCCCAATTCCCACAAATCTTAACCCCTGGCTGTCATTTCTTGGCAGCCTTTACATAATTTTTTACCAAGCCAATTCCTGCAACGCTTTTACGCCCTTATCGTTATACCGAAAATTTTCCACTTCTTTTGTACTGTATTTTGACTTATCCATTACATAAACGCCGTATTCTGCTGTTTTCAGTCCGTTAGCATTTGCCAGTCTGCCCACCTTCACAGCGGAAATGCCTAACATATTTCCTACCTCTGTTGCCGAATAGGTTTTTTCCGTTTTTGGAAGTAAATTCCCTACCTCCACACCGAATACGCTCTCCAGTCCTTTTAATCCGAATACCTGTACTGCTATCGGTGATAACTGCTTATTATCTATAGACTTCATAATCGTATTGAACGCTCTGTTTTTGGCATTTATCACCATGGCTTCAGCTCGTAATAACTTTGCTTTTGTTTCATCATTTTTATTGTTATCTGCTGTATAATATCCCTGTTTGCGGATAGCGGGTAATACTTCACTCGTCACCCACCTTTTGAATTGCTTTGCTGTTGGTAACTTACTGGATAGTATTAAGCTGTATAAACCTGATTCGTTGATAATCGTTAAACCTCTGTTTGGAATTTCTAAAGTCGTATTTTCCGACTTTTGGATTACTTTCTTATCTTCTAAGTCAACATGAGTAGCAAGTGCATCTCTTGGATTGCTATATCCCAAAATTTCAGCTACATCTTTTCCTAAAAAATAAGGCAGTCCATCAATTTCTATACTCCTTATCTGCCCAAACTCCGGATTTTTAAATATTTTTAGTTCATTCATGTTACTGCTCCTTTCCTACCTCATTTTCATCTTCAAACAACAACCACCAATCAAATCCCAAAAATGCTCCTAATATCTTTGCATTTTTTATCGACGGCTCTCTTACACAACTGCTGTATTTGTGCAAAGTATGATAGTTGATTCCTGTCTTTTTACTTACTTCTTGTATCGTTAACCCTTTATATTTCAATATATTGTTTAATTTCATTTCTTTATCCTCCGCATATAGACATTTACTACCTTTTTGTGATATAATTTTTTGTAAACAAAAATATACTTAGAAAGGTGATGAAATTGAAAAAGGAACAAGCAAAAGCAAATGACACAGCTGTTTCAGATACAAAAAACTAACTATCAAATTTTTATAATATTATCATGTCAAGCAGAAGGAGTGGATTACATGGACTTTTTAGACCAAATCAAACAATTTGCCAAAAGAGTAGAAACCCTAAAAGATAGCATTCAAACAGAAGAAGCCACAAAAACATCCATTATCCTGCCCTTCTTTTCTATGTTAGGTTATGATGTTTTTAACCCATTAGAATTTGTTCCCGAATTTGTTGCAGACGTTGGTATCAAGAAAGGGGAAAAAGTGGACTATGCCATTATAAAAGACAATGAACCTATGGTACTCATTGAAGTAAAAGCTACAAACAAAAATTTAGAGCGGCATGATTCTCAGCTTTTCCGCTATTTTGGCACAACCAAGGCAAAGTTTGCCATTCTTACCAACGGCATCATCTATCGTTTTTATACTGATATTGATGAACGGAACAAAATGGACAAAGAACCTTTTTTGGAATTCAATATATTAAAAATCAAAGACGGACACATTCAGGAGTTAAAAAAATTCAAAAAAGATTTATTTGATATCAACACCCTTTTGGACACTGCTGGTTTGTTAAAATATGAAAAGCAGTTTAAATCTCTTTTTGCCCAGCAGCTCCAAGAACCTACAGACGATTTTGTTAAAATTTTTATATCTTCTGTTTACAGTGGTCAAAAAAATCAATCTGTGTTAGATAGATTTCGTCCTATATTGAAAAAATCCCTCAATGATTACATCAATGAAACATTGAATGAAAAAATCATGCTCGCTTTGGAAAATTCAGACATTCCCAAAGAAGAATCTACAGACGATACCGCCTATACCAAATCCGCTGTTTCCGATGATGAATTAGAGGCTTTTTTTATTGTCAAAACCATACTGCGAGACTCTGTAGATATGGAGGACTTATATTACAAAAAAACCGAATCTTACTTTGCTGTTTTGTATCAAAATAATGTTCGGAAGTGGATTTGCCGTTTTGTTTTTTCTGACGCTCAAAAAACTCTTTTCTTGCCTCAGGAAAACAAAAGACAAACGGACAAATACATCATACAAAATATTACAGATATTATGGACTATAAAAATAATATCATTGCTATATTAAGCCGTTATTTGCCTGATAATATCCAAAAATCCCAGCCTTACCGTGTTTGTATTCTTCCTCGTCCCATTCGGCAGAAACGTAGCAAACCGAATAAATATTTACGTTCTTTTACATAATACTTAATAAAAATGAGTACATTTAACACCTGTTCTTTAGACATTGCTAATAATATAAGTATCTCTTTACATTCATATCAAGATTATGAAAAAGGAAATGCTGAACCTAAAATGAAACACTTAATTGAAATAGCCGACTATTTTGATGTTTCCCTAGACTACCTCGTTGGTCGCACCGACAACCCCAATTCCCACAAGTCTTAATCCTTGGCTGTCATATGACAGCCTTTTTTTATCACCAGTAAAGCTACAGATTATGTACAAAATTATATTTTATCTAAAGAGTAATGCTTATTACATAAGCTGCCTTTGTTTTATCAAATGCAACAGTTATTTC
>DVLQ01000087.1 GCA_018715395.1 Candidatus Coprocola pullicola
TAAGGGTAGCAGATAATCATACCACTAAGGCTTGAACGAAGTGAAAGCCAGCGTCATTTAGGCGCTGGCTCTTAATAAGCCCTTATAGGGCTGGTGCAAACCACGTCTTTTAGGCGTGGTTCTGATTTTAATATAAAAAACAGACTAAAATACTCATTGAATATAGCCTGAATAAAATGAAGCAGATTTTTGATGAATTATAGTACTTGAAATTATAGTGAAAATAAAATAATGTGAAGTGTAGGGTATGAAATAGCTGGAAAGAGCAATCAAAAAAATAAGTGAAAAAAGGGAAAGGGGCTAGCTGTTGATATAGAAAATATTATATAAAACATAATCACTATATCTATTGGAAATGGTAGAATATATGGGTTTGGGATATGACTAGCGTATTGTTTAGAGTGAGCATGTTTTTTTGCAATAAAAAAAGGAGGATTATATAAAATATAATCCTTTAGAGTGTAGAAAAATGATATTTTATAAATGTAATACAGCGAAAGGGCTTAGCAAACAAAGCGTTTGCCAAATACAATCCTAGTAGGAATTTATTTTTTATGAGAAAAACAACGAGTTTTAAGATATCTATGCTAATGGAAGGAGCTGCTTTTCCGTCTACCTATCAAAGATTTGGATAAAATGAGTTTTTAGCAAAAGATTATGTTGTGGATTTTGTCGATACTATCGAGGATTATATTTTTTAGATATAATCTTTTTTAAATATGTAATATTATTTTCCAAAAAGTAGAATGGTAATGTAATAAGAAGCAATGATACCTCCAATATTTGCTGCAAGAGCACCGGCTAATGTAAACCGAGTTTTTGTGATTTTTACAGCAGTAAAATATACAGACATAGTATAAAACACTGTTTCGGTACAACTCATCATAACAGAGGCGATTCTGCCAATGAAAGAATCCGGACCATATGTTGTAAACAAGTCTACTAAAAGACCTGTAGCCGCAGAAGAGGATACTAGACGCATCATGGTTAAAGGAATAATTTCTGCGGGGAATCCTGTCAGGGAAACCAATGGTCTAAGAAGCTCTGTTAAAAATGCTAAAAAACCACTGCTTCTTAGTACAGCCACAGCAACCATAAGTCCGATTAGAGTAGGCAAAATATCTATTACTGTTTTCAGACCGTCAATAGCGCCTTCTATAAAAGCATCATAAATATTAATTTTTTTTAAACAGCCAAATACAACAATAAATAGTATTGTAACCGGAATAATAAAATCTGAAAGATATAAAAAAAATCTCAATGTTTCCACCACCGTTCAAGAAGTTTTCCAGCAAAAACACCAATGATAGTTGAAAGAAACGTTGCAACAATGCCAGGACCAATAATTTCTCCGGGATTGGCTGAACCATATTGCTGACGATAAGCAAGTATGTTGATTGTAATAAGTTGTAAAGAAGACATATTGATAATCATAAACATACAAATTGCATTGCTGGCGGTATCTTTTTTGTGATTATATTTTTGCAGTTCTTTCATGGCAAGGATACCTGCGGGCGTAGCTGCCCAACCCAATCCTAAAAAATTGGCGACGAAATTGGCGGAAATATATTGCATGGCTTTGCTCTTTTTGGGAATAGAGGGAAATAAAAAATGTAAAAGAGGATAAAATTTGTCAGACAAAGTGGCTATCATACCTCCTTTTTCCGCTATTTTCATAATACCGCTCCATGTAGCGACAATACCCGCCATAGTCAGAGCAAGGTTGACAGCATCCTTTCCGGCTGAAAGCACAGCGTCTGAAACGGCAGCCATTTCTCCTGTGATTAAAGCAAAGAGGATACCAAATAGAATACAAAATACCCATATAAAATTTAACACAGTAATCAATCCTTTTTGTTTGATATAGTAATATATTCTGCAAAAATAATAAAATTGCAATGAAAACAAATAATTTATATCTCTATTTCTTTAAAAGTTGACATTGTTTGACAAACGTGTTATATTTATCTCGATAAATATAACAATTACAACGAGTCATTGGGAGGCTTTTTAGTATGAAGTCAACGGGAATTGTAAGGAAAGTGGACGAGCTAGGACGAGTGGTACTGCCTATTGAGCTACGCAGAATTTTAAACATTAAGGAAAAAGACTCCTTAGAAATTTTCGTAGATGATGAAAAAGTAATTTTAAAAAAATATGAACCTACGGATATTTTTACAGGAGCAATGGACGATTTAATTGATTACAAGGGTAAAAAAGTAGCCAAAAGCTCTATACTTGAAATGGCAGCCCTAGCAGGATTACAAGTAATAGAATAAATTTGTAATTTTTCCACAGTGGTATCAAAAGATACCACTTTTTTCATATAAAGTATATAACAACTGTTTTTTTCTTAAGGAAGAATTTTTAAATTATACATCATAAATTGTTAAATTTTGTAAAAAAATAACAGTAATTCTTTGGATTGGCATTGACTATAAATTTAGATTATGATATAAGTTATGTTATAAATACAAGGATGTTGTAAAACGAATAAAAATATATTTTGAGAGAAAAGTATACTTTAGGTAATTTTGATAGACGCCTGTTTTTTTGGCAAAACAAAAGAGGGGGAAAGTGTATTTTTATAGAGTAAGGAATATAAATTAAAAGGAGATATGGAGGATATTAACATGAAAAATATGAAATTAAAGACAAAATTACTTTTTAGTTTTGGCATTATTTTGATGGGAACCATTATACTGGCAATTACTGCTTTTATTAGTATAAGCAGTATTAGCAAAGAATTAGATGTTTTTGAAAAAACAGCGGTGCCTAATACAGAATATGCACATGAAATACATACTCAGCTTGTATCAGTCAGAGCAAGTCTGTTGGAGGCAATGACAGAAGAAACCGATACAGATGTTCAAAAAAGATTACAACAAGCAGATACTGCCTCACAAGAATTGTATAATATTATTAGCCTATATAAACAAAATGCAACCATTGATCAAGACCTTTTTAACAGTTTTGAATCTACCATTAACCAAGCAGGAAATATAAGAAGAGAAATTGTAACATTGCTGGAGGCAAATACATCAGAATTAGATACACAAGCTTTTCAAATATATAAAAATGAATATGTGCCAAAACTGGAAGAGGCAGAAAAAATACAGGACAATATTCTTGCAGCACAAGAAAATTTTATACAAATGGAGGGAGAAAACACAAGAAGTTTAAAGACAATGGTATATATTATTATGATTGTTATTTTAATAATAGGCATTATCATTTCTGTTTTCACAATTATAAGACTTTGCCGTATGATATTGACACCAGTGAATGAAATTGTGTTTGCCATGGAAGAAATGGCAAAAGGAAATGTTCATACAACTGTAGAATATGAATCTGGTGATGAATTTGGCATGATGGCAGAAAGTGTGAGAAGCAGTTGTCATACACTGGCACACTATATTGACCTGATTGACAAAGCAATGCAAAGAATGGCAGAGGGTGATTTTTGTATTGAGGAACCGGAAGAACATTTTATAGGTGATTTTGCTAATATGGAAGCCTCCATTACAAAGTTTGTCAAGAGATTAAATGAAACGTTGTTACAAGTTTCAGAAGCGGCAGTACAGGTTTCTGCAGGAGCAGAGCAAGTTTCCAGCGGCGCACAGGCACTTTCACAAGGTACTACGCAACAAGCAAGCTCTGTAGAGGAATTGTCTGCTACCATTGCTGAAATATCTCATCAAGTATCTGAAAATGCACAAAACGCCGAGCAGGCAAGTTCAAAAGCTAATGAAGTAGGAACAGTAGCATCTGATAGCAGTAACAGAATGAAAAGAATGTTGGAGGCAATGGGAGATATTAGCAGTTCATCCAATGAAATCGGAAAGATTATTAAAACGATAGAAGATATCGCTTTTCAAACAAATATTCTTGCATTGAATGCGGCAGTAGAAGCAGCCAGAGCAGGAGCCGCAGGAAAGGGTTTTGCTGTTGTGGCAGATGAAGTAAGAAATTTAGCAAGCAAAAGCGCTGACGCTTCTAAAAATACAGCAGCATTGATTGAAACCTCTGTTGCAGCGGTAAGAAACGGAGAAGAAATTGCAAAAGAAACAGCAGAGTCATTAGAATCTGTATTGATAGGAACAAAAGAGATGGTACATACTATTGATAAAATTTCTTCTGCTTCTAAGGAGCAGTCTTCAGCCATTAGCCAAGTAACATTGGGTATGGATCAAATAAATGCTGTTATACAAACTAACTCTGCAACAGCGGAGGAATCGGCGGCAGCAAGTGAAGAGTTATCCAGTCAATCAGAGATGTTAAAAGGTTTGATTTCTCAGTTTAAAATAAAAGGCATTCAAACAAGAGAAAATGCTTATGATATTTCTTCTTATGATGATAATAAAGGAGTTGATTTTGGAGAGTATAATGATTTTGACAGTAAATATTAAACATTAACCGAAAAAGCTCTTTTTTAATAAAGAAGAGCTTTTTTGTCATATATTTATAGTAGAATAAGGGGGACTATGGATTGTGATGAAAATGAAAAAGGATGAAAAAAGAAGAAATATAAAGGTAAAGATAATGGCTACAGTTATGGCAGGCGTTTTATGTTTAGCTGTTATGACAAGTGCAGTGTTGCTTTATGGTACAAACACATTAACAAATACACTAGCACAAGACCTATTATTACCTCTTACAAAAATTTCTTCTAAAACAGTGGAAGGTAATTTACATATGTTGGCAGACCGTATTTTTTCCGTTTCAGATAATAAAACTTTGTCTTCTTCAGAATCGACAATAGAAGAAAAAAAGCAGGTTTTGACAGAGTTTAGCTCGGGAATTGAATTTGTATGGCTATCTCTGTATACAACAGATGGGAATTTTTATTGTGGAGCAGATAATAGTCCTCAAAATATTTCAGATACAGCTTTATTCCAAAATATGACAGAAACAGAAAATTTGGCAATTGGCGATACGCAATACATAAATGGTCAGCTTCAAATTGCTATTGGTGCGCCGGTAAAGGGAACAAACGGTATTTTGTATTATGTAGTAGGAAGTTATAAATATGATGTTTTAAACGATGTTTTGAGTAATTTACATATTGGTTATGGGGGCTATGCTGTGATAGTAAATCAAAATGGCACGATTGTAGCGCACCCAGATACAATTTTTGTACAAAATAAGACTACTGTTTCAGAGCTATATGAACAAAACAGCGATATTATAACATTATTTGACCGAATTTATACAGGAGAAACAGGAATTCAATCAATGAGTCTAAATGGAGAAAAAACATTGATTTCTTATACTCCTGTAAGAGGTACAAACTGGTATATGGCATTGTTTATGCCTCGTGAAGAAATTAAGGCAGGAGAACAAAGAGTTATTATGATGAATATTATGATAACAATTTTATGTATTGCCATTACTGCAGCTCTTGCTACTATGATAGCAGGAAAAATATCAAAAGCTTTGGGCAATGTAAAAGACAGAATACAAAAATTAGCAAAGGGAGATATTACAAGTCCTGTAGAGGTTTTAAATACAAAAGATGAAGCTGAAGATTTATCTATTGCATTGCAGGAAACGGTTAATGATGTAAGCGGGTATATTATCGAGTTAAGGCAAGCATTGACTTCATTGTCAAAGGGCGATTTGCAAACAGAGGTAAAAGGTGAGTTTGTAGGTGATTTTATAGTTTTAAAAGAATCTACCAATCATATTATTGACTTTTTAAATGAAATGATTGGGGAGTTGCAAAAATCTTCTAATACGCTTTCCCAAGCGGCCATTGGAGTATCAAATGAAGCAAGAAATGTCAACAGCAATAGCGAGCAACAGTCTGCTTGTGTAGAAAAATTAAAAGAGGAAACAAATAATATTTCAAATAGTATTGGTATAGTGGATAAAAATACAAAACAAGCAAAAGAGTTAACAAATCAGGTAGAGAATAAATTAAATGAAGGCGTACAGCAAATGGCGTCATTGTTAGAAGCTATGGAAGAGATTCGCTACAATGAAGAACAAATCAGTAAGATTACAAAATTTTTGGAAGACATTGCTTTTCAAACAAATATATTGGCGTTGAATGCTTCTGTGGAAGCGGCAAGAGCAGGAGCCGCAGGAAAAGGCTTTGCAGTAGTGGCGGAAGAAGTGAGAAATCTGGCAGGAAAAAGCGCCGATTTTTCAAAACGTACTACAGAGATTATACAAATTTCTGGCATAGCTATTGATAAAGGAGTAAAACGAGCCAAGGCAACTTCCGTTTCTATGAATGATATTGCTGAAATGTCGCAAAAAATCACAAACATCACAGATAAGCTTTTTGTTTCTGTGGAAAAAGAAAAAGAGGCTTTGAAAAATGTAGAAGCTGCAATTGATTCTATTTCTGTCATGGCTGAAAGAAATTTGATTACAAGTAAAAAAAGCGCCAATGCAAGCGAGGAATTGTCACAACAGGCAATCACATTAAAGACAATGGCAGAAAAATTCCAAACAAAAAATGAAGATAAAAAAGAAGGGGAGTGATAGTATGATAAAAAAAATAATAGTTGTTTTTGTAATGGGAATCATACTGTTTTCCCTTGGTGGCTGTAGCAAGGAAGAAACATTAAAGGATGGATATTATACAGCACGTATGGATGGCTATCAAGAGGGCTGGCAGGAGTTTGTAACGATTGTTGTGAGCAATGGAGAGATTGTGACAGTAGAGTATAATGCAAAAGCGTCAAGTGGATTTATTAAATCATGGGATATTGCGTACATGAGAATGATGAATCCTATTCAGGGAACATATCCTAACAATTATACAAGAAGATATGCAGCCTCATTTTTAGAAAGCCAGTCTTCTGAGGATATTGATATTGTTTCGGGAGCCAGTACTTCCGGTGCAAATTTTAAGCTGTTGACAGCGGCATTGCTGGAAAAGGCAAAAGCAGGGGATTCTTCTGTAGCTATAGTAGCATATCCTTCATAAAAAATTAGAAATATGGTAGAAGCAGTTAGATTTTGTGCAAAATGAAATAAATAATTTGTTTGTGTTTAAAAGATTGTATTTTAATAGGAATAAAATACAATCTTTTTTTATATATAGAAATATAATTTTTATATGTAAAAAGTTATTTATAATACAAATATAGTAGTTTTAATGAGAAATATGATATATAAAAATATTTTATTATTAAAGAAAACTATTAAAATTATGCTATTTTTTATAATAAAAAATTATTTTATGCATATTTTAAATATAATATAGCATATATATGCAAAAATGAATACTGTGAAAGATATAACATAAACATTATATATAGAAAAAAATAAAAAAATAGAATTACAATATATTGTAGTGTATTGGAATAAGAAAACAATATAATGTACGTTTTGCATAATAATTATAAAAACAAATAAAATTATTTGTTAATATTTTGTTAAATAATTTACATAAAAAAGATGGAATAGTAAAAATTTTGATAAAATATGGAATTTTAAAGATTATTTAGAAATATATGTAAAAATATAACAATCTATTTTTATATAAATTATATAAATTGATATGGTATTTATACAAATAATATAGTAAAAAATAAAAAAAAATATATTCTGGATAAAAATGGAAATAAGAAAAATTTTCTATTTTGATGAATTACAAGCATAGGTGTTGCTTTTTGTATGGTTTTGTCATATAATAATAATCATTAAAAATTTAGGTATAAAAAAACAATGGTTTCTAATAAAAATAATCATGATTAGTTGGTAAACCAGAACTGAGGTGAAAAAATTGGATTTTATGTTAGGCAATTCCGGTATGATGATACAAAAGTCATTGGACTATTTGTGGCAAAAACAAAAAGTAACATTAAATAATATTGCAAATCAAAATACGCCAAATTTTAAAGCGCAGTATATTACATTTGAAGATGAATTAGACAGAAGATTACACAAGACAAAAAATAAGAGCGGCAAAGAATTTCGACAAGCGATTGCAGACTCTCAAATAACAGTTCATGAAACGGAGAATGAATCTATGAGAATGGATGGCAATAATGTTGACATTACAGCGGAAAGTGCAGAATTGGCCAGAGCAACATTACAGTATCAATTTGCGGTACAGTCATTTAATTCGGAATATACAAGAGTGCGCTCTGCAATTAAAGGACAATAAAATACATAGAAAATGGAGTTGAAGAAAAATGGCATTTTTAAGCGCATTAAATATCAGTGCTTCCGGTATGACCGCTGAAAGAATGAGATTAGATGTTGCATCAGAAAATATTGCAAATCTCAATACCACAAGAACAGAAGACGGAGGACCATATGCAAGAAAGATGGTTGTGTTTGAACCGGTAAAAGAAAGAAGCTTTCAAGAGATTTTAAACGGTGCGGCACAAAGTGTTCGAGGGGCAAATGGTCAAAGAGCAGCAAGCATTGGCGCAGCCGGAGGAGTGCGAGTGGCTGAGATTATAGAGGATGAGAGAGATTTTAAACCAGTGTATGACCCACTTCATCCAGACGCTAATGAAGACGGCTATGTAATGATGCCAAATGTGGATTTGGTAAAAGAAACAATCGACGCTATGTCAGCTTCAAGAGCATATGATGCAAATGTAACAGCATTTAATGCAGTGAAAGCTATGGCAACAAAGGCATTAGAAATTGGAAAGTAAGCATTTTTGATAAAATTAAAATCATTTTATTAGACAAAATGATAAAAGGAAACGGACTGTAACATAGAGTATTAAAAATAAAAGACAGGTATTATAGTTGATAAAATTGGAGGGAGAAATTATGTTTATAGATCCGATACAACTAATGCAGTTTGGAGAAGGATTTGATATAAAAAAAGTTGGAAATAGTTCTTCAATGATATCTGCGCCACAGCAGGGCAATGGACAAACACTGTTTGCAGATATATTTGAAAATGCCATTCAAGATGTAATTGATACAGACAATGAAGTACAGCAATCAAAATACAAATTTGCTACAGGACAAACAGATGATCCACATACCGGAGCCATTGCTTCAGCAAAGGCGCAGCTTGCGGTGGATATGCTCATTCAGCTGCGTAATAAGGCCTTGGATTCTTACAATGAAATAATGAGAATTAATTTGTAAGATTTACTAAAATTTGCCAAAAGTAAGTAATATATTGTATAATAGTATAAAAGAAAAATAAAATATAAGTTCGTTTGCAGGGCAAATAATTAGGAAAGGCAAGAGGGGTTTACATTGGATGCTACGAAATTAAAGGCTTTATGGGCTAAAATAAAACAAACGATTGAGAAATTAAATAAAAAAACAAAAAGATTGATACTTGCAGGTATTGTTTTACTTTTACTTGGTTCTGCTGGACTTGCATTTTATTTAAATACAAGACCTTATGTTGTATTGTTTCAGGATATGAATGAAACAGAAGCAACAGAAGTGATGACTGTATTACAAGATTCCGGTGTGGATTATAGGTATAGGACAGGAGGCACTATATTAGTACCTGAGCAACAAGAAAACCAACTGAGAGCACAGCTTGTTATGGCAGGATATCCAAAAAGCGGTTTTTCCTATGATTTATATACAGGAAATATCAGCATGATGACAACAGATGCAGATAGAGAGAATTATGAGCTGTTTTATCTGCAAGATAGATTGGCGTCAACCATTCGCCAATTTGACGGCGTTAAAGATGCAGTGGTGACCATTACGCCGGCAGAAGAACAAAAATATGTGATTGGTAATGCCATAAATATGGATGCAAGCGCTTCTGTAACAGTTATTATGAAAGACGGTACATCTCCGTCCAAGGCACAGGTAGAAGGCATACAAAGATTGATTTCTACAAGTGTATCGAAGATTAAGTTTGAAAATATTACGGTATTAGATGGAAATGGCACTGATGTTACTGTCAGAACAGAGAGCGATACCGGAGACAGAAGTTTAGCGGCGCAGTTAAAATTAGATGTAGAAAAAGAAATTGAAAACACTATTAAAAATAATGTGTTAAATGTATTAAAGCCAATTTATGGTGAGGAAAATGTAAAGGTTTCTGTAAAGGCTTCTGTAGATATTGATAAAAGAATACAAGAAATCATCAATTATTCTGCACCTCCAAATGAAGAAGATAAGGTTGGCATTCCCGGAAATGTATCAATTAACCAAGAATTATCCAGACCAGATGGAGCGCAAGAAGGCGGTGTGCCAGGAACAGAAACAAATGCTGAAATCCCTATTTACGGAGTACAGCAGTTAGAAACAGACGGTACAGAAAATTACATACGAAATCAGCAAGATATTAATTATCTGGTAAATCAAATAAAAGAACAGGTGCAAATGGATACAGGAAATTTAGAGGATTTGAATGTATCAGTTGTGATTAATGGCACAGATTTTGGAGATTTATCAAGAGCAGCTGTAAGAGATATTGTCGCAAGGGCAGCAGGTATTTCCGATGCAGATAAAAATAACAAGATTGCTGTAGAAAGCGCGCCATTCTTTATTGATACATCCGTACCGACAGCCGATACCGGATTTAATAGATGGATACTGATTGGAGCTATTGCAGCAGGGGTATTGGTATTACTTTTAATTTTACTGGTGCTGATACTCAGAAGAAGAAAGAAAAAGGCACAGGAAGCAGCAGCGCTTGCAGATGTTCAGCTAACTGAAACGGTGGTTGTTCCTCCGATAGATGAATTAATACAAGAACCCGAAGAAGTTACAGAAAGCGACCAAGAAGCGGAATCTGCAAAAGAACTGCTTAGAATACAAAATGAAAAGAGTATGCAATTAAAGGAAAATATCCGTAAATTTGCGGAGGATAACCCTGAGATATCAGCACAGCTTATTAAATCTTGGCTGAGGGGAGGCGAGGACAATGGCTGAGGGAAAACGCGCTTTATCGCCTGAACAGAAGGCAGCCGCAGTCGTTGTTTCACTAGGCGTAGATAAAGCTTCTCAAATTTATAAGCATTTAAATGAAGAAGATTTGGAAAAGCTGACAGTAGAAGTAGCAAAATTACAACATTTGACGCCAGAAGAAACAGAAGAGGTGTTGGACGAGTTTTACAAAATGTGTCTAACTCAAAAAGTGGTAACAGACGGCGGCTTGGAATATGCCAGAACCGTACTGGAAAAAGCTTTCGGAGAAGCAACAGCCAGCAGTCTTTTGGATAGAATATCAAAACAGCTAAAAACAAGAGCATTTTCTTTTATCAGAAAAACAGACGGTCCCAATCTTGTGACAATATTGTCACAAGAAAGACCGCAAACAATTGCTCTTGTATTAGCTTATGTAGATTCTACATTATCTTCTCAAGTGATTGAAAATTTGGATGATAAAAAAAGACTGCAGGTGGTTCATAGTATTGCAACAATGAGCAGTGTTTCGCCAGATACCATCAAAATTGTAGAAAAAGAATTGGAAAAGAAATTTGCTAATATTCTTACAACAGATTATAAGCAGGTGGGTGGTATCGATTATATTGCTGAAGTGATGAATAATATGGATCGCAGCAGTGAAAAGAGTATTTTTGATGGGCTTTCTGAAAAAGATGCAGAATTGGCAGAAGAAATCAGAAAGAGAATGTTTGTATTTGAAGATATTACAACAATGGACAATCGTTCCGTACAGCGTTTTGTACGAGATTGTGACAGTAAAGATCTTGTATTTGCACTCAAAGGTGCAAATGAAGAAGTGAAAAGTATTATTTTTGCAAATATGTCGTCTCGTATGGCAGAATCCATTAAGTCCGATTTAGAAATTACAACAAATGTCCGTAAGAAAGATGTAGAGGAAGCACAGCAAAGAATTGTTGCTATTATCAGAAAATTGGAAGAACAGGGCGAATTGATTATTATGAAGGGCGGAAAGGATGATATTATTGCATAGTAATATCTTTAAGTTTTATGAAAAGGATAAAAATGTAATAGATTATACATATGGAAAATATCAGCAAATAGATGAGCAACAGCAAGAAAATGTGCAAAAAAAAAACATTTCATTGCTTGAAGATTTGCCCCAACTGACAGAAGATAAAAAAAATAAAAAAAAAGAGATTGAAGATATAAAACAAAAACAAATGTTACAACAGGAAAAAGTAGAAAAGGAAGAAATACAAGATACTTCTGTTTTTCAAGATGAAGTAATAGAAGAAGAAAAGAGAAAAGCTTGGCAAGAGGTTGACGATAGCAAAAAAAGAGCCAAAGAAATACAACAAAGGGCAGAACAAGAAGCCAAACAGATGTTGGAAAAAGCAAAACAAAAAGCGCAAGATTTCATTTCTCAAGCTAAGCAACAAGCAGAACAGATGAAAATAGCCGCAGAAAAAGAAGGCTATGACCAAGGATATCAAAAAGGAACAATACAAGGGCAGCAAAAAGCAGAAGAAGATTGTAAAAAACAATATGACCAATTGAGTCAGAAAGCATTAGAAGACATTAAGCTGGTAATAGAAAGCGCTGAAGTCATGAAGGAAGAAATGCTTAAAAAATATCAAGACCAGTTAAGAGATGTGGCAGTGGCAATAGCAGAAAAAGTGATACAGGTTAGCCTAAAGTCCAGTGGAGAGGTTATTGAAAGAATGATTATTGCCGCAACAGAAAAATTAAAAAGTAGAGAGTGGGCAAAAGTCTACATTGCTAGGTGTGATGCAGAAATGATGGTGGAAGGAGATTCTACTTTATTAAGGCACTTAGCGCATCTTTCCGACCATGTTAAAATTGTTGTAATGGAACACGAAACTCCTGGTACTTGTATTATAGAATTACCCGATGAAATTATTGATGCAAGTGCAAGCACGCAAATGGTAAATATTAAAGAGATTTTAAACAATGCATCATTATAACAAATAAGAATAAGGTAATTGTAAAAATTGATTTTGTTTAAGCCCTTATAAAAAAGAAAATATTCTTTCAATAAAAGAAATATGATTTTCATAAGGGGCTTTTGAAAGCCCCTTATTTTACACCAGAATAAAAAAATGCTGGAGGTACAATATGTTTAAAAATATGGTCAGCTTGATATTGGAATCAGAAACGATTAGTCATATTGGAAAAATTGAAAATATTGTTGGCATGGGTATAGAAGCTTCTGGTGGAAAAGCAAGTATAGGCGATATCAGTTTAATCTATAACGAAGGGGGCAATAAACAAATACCGGCGGAGATTGTGGGATTTAAAGATGAAAAAATATTTTTGATGCCGTATGATAATATGAGTGGTATTTCTGTAGGGAGTTTTGTTAGAAATACAAAACAAAGGTTGAGGATACCTGTTGGAGATTTTTTAAGAGGAAGAGCCATTGATTCTATGGGAAATCCTATTGATGGCAAAGGCGAATTTCAGACAGAGGAATATTATACTGTGGAAAGCAGCTATATTAATCCTTTGGACAGACCTCCTATTACAGAAAAAATGGAATTTGGCGTAAAAGCCATTGATGGTACACTAACTATCGGAAAAGGACAAAGAATTGGCATTTTTGCTGGTAGCGGCGTTGGAAAGAGTACACTTTTGGGTATGATTGCAAAAAATGTAAAAGCAGATATTAATGTGATTGCTCTTGTGGGAGAGCGTGGTCGAGAAGTATTGGAATTTATGGAAAGAGATTTAGGAGAAGAAGGTATGAAACGCTCTGTTCTTGTAATTGCCACCAGCGACCAGCCGGCTATGCTCAGAATGAAGTGTCCTATGGTAGCAACGACGATAGCAGAATATTTTAAAGATCAAGGAAAAGATGTACTTTTAATGATGGATTCTTTAACACGTTTTGCTATGGCGCAAAGAGAGATTGGTTTGGCAGTAGGAGAGCCGCCTGTTGCAAGGGGGTATACCCCTTCTATTTATGCAGAATTGCCAAAGCTTTTAGAAAGAAGCGGTAATTTTAAAAATGGCTCTATTACAGGTGTTTATACAGTATTGGTAGAAGGAGATGATACCAATGAACCTATTGCAGATACAGTTCGAGGCATATTAGACGGACATATTGTTTTGACTAGAAAGTTAGCAAACAGCAATCATTTTCCGGCTATTGACGTCAACGCAAGTATTTCTCGTTTGATGAGTAGTATTGTTTCACCAAAACATAAAGAGTTGAATTCAAAATTGAGAGATATATTGAGTGTATATGATAAAAATGCAGACTTGATTTCTATTGGAGCTTATAAAGCAGGTACAAATGCAAAAGTAGATTATGCTATTTCAAAAATTGATAAAATTAATGGATTTTTGAAGCAAAGCGTAACAGAAAAGTTTTCTTATGAAGAAGTACTGGAAGAAATGGAAAAAATTTTAAAATAAATTTACATAAACGAGAGGAATGCGAAAAGCTATGAAAAAATTTCATTTTTCTTTGGCAACAGTGTTGAGCTATAAAAATCAAGTTTTAGACGCTTTAAAGAATGAACATGGAAAAATATTAGCGCGTATAAATGAACAAGAAAAAATCATACATAATTTAGAAAAAGAATATAAGCAGTGCAACAGTAATTTTAATGAAAAAAAGGCAGAAGGCATCACAATTATAGAATCCATTGGATTTGAAACATATTTAAGAAGATTAGAAGTGACTATACAGCAAGAAGAAAAAAAACTGGCTGAGATGAAAAAGGAAGAAGAAAAAAAACGAAAAGAAGTGGTAGCAGCCAAACAAGACACTTCTTCTTTAGAAAAATTAAAAGAAAAAAAATTGGAAGCCTATCAGAAAGAAGAACAAAAGGCAGAAGAATTGTTTGTAGAAGAATTTGTGACATTTAACCGTATAGCAGGAAAATAAAAACTTTTGATAGTACATTCCTTATGGAATTGACTATATATTATTTATATCAAAGGAGGCGAAATTGTGGATACAAGTGTAAAGGTATCTGACTTTGTGGCAATGCAGGGACAAATGATGTCACAAAAATTAACCGGTGCAAATTATAAAAATGATGCATTTTATCGTTTTATGAAACAAACAGCCGATACTCAAAAAACAAGTGACAGCAGTAGTTCCAAAAGAGATACTTCTACAAAGGAGACGTCAAAAAATGACACTTTGGATAAAACAGAAGACAGCACAAAGTCAGACACAGAAAAACCGGAAGATGTAACAAAAGATGTGCAAGATACAAAAGACAATATGTTACAACAGATGGATTTAGCATTATTAGCCGCAACAGTAAGCGCAAATATGGTGACAACCCAACAAACACAAAAAGGAAAGGCTGTTGTAAAAGAACCGGCTGTGCAGTCAGAAATACTGACTCAAATAGATGCAAATATGGCGCAGCAGACAAAACAAACAGCACAGCCAAATCAATCTATTCCACAAAACTTGGGAGAAAAAGCGGTACAAGTAACAACAGAGCAACCACAAACAATGACTCAAGAAACAGTTTCCAAGCAAGAAGTTCCTAAAGAAGTTGTAAATACAACTAATACGGAACAAAATCAGAAACAATCAGAAACTGTTAAAACAGATGCAAAAGTAATTACTACAGACCAAACAACTCAGAAGTCTGTGACAGTTGCAAAAGAAACAACACAGCAAAATGACGCTCAGGCAAATACTTCCCCTGACACAGAAGCAACAAAGCAAGCGTCAGAAGTGCCAGTCAAGAAAACATTTTCTGAAGACGTCATTACTGTAAAAGTGGGAGAAAATGCTCAAATTAACGATCCAGAAATGACACAAAAATTAGCTGATAAAATGCTGACAAAATTTTCTCAAAATCAAAATGAATTTGAGATTCAGTTAACCCCTAAGGAGTTAGGAAAAATCACAATTAAATTGATGATGGAAAATGGTCAGGCACATATTTCTATGTTTGCAGAAAATGCTAAAACGATGAGTCTTTTGGCAGAAAAAGCTAAAGAACTTGGCGCAATCATACAACAGCATACAGGAAATCAAACAAATGTAGAGGTTGTAGATCAAAAAACAATGGAAAATCAAAACCAAAATAAAGAACAAAAGGGCGATGGTTTTGCAAGACAACAACAAGAACAACAAAGACAACATCAAGAAAGATTACGTCAAGAACAGTCAAGAGATTTTGTTCAGCAAATGCGCTTGGGACTATGGAATTTAATAGAATAAATGAGGAGGGATAAAAATGGCAGTAAATGGTGTAATGTCAGATTATGCTCAAAAAGCAGAAGAAAGCCTTAGAAAAGTCGGTACATATAACAAAAGTACATTAGATATGACAGACTTTTTGAAATTATTTGCAGCAGAATTACAAAACCAAGACCCAACAAGTCCTATGGATAACTCTGAGATGCTAAACCAATTGGCACAGATGACGTCAATACAAACAATGACTGATTTGCAGTCAACAATTGTGAATATGAATGATATTGCGATAACAAATTATTCAGCATCTTTGGTGGGCAAAGAAGTGACGATTGCAAAAGAAAATGAAGACGGCAAATTAGAAACCATAACAGGCGTTGTAGAAGGAAGTGGATTGTACCAAGGGCAAACTGTTGTGTTTGTAGATGGTGAAGCATACACTTTATCTGAAATTATGGCAATTGGTAAAATTCCTGAAGATTTTATTGAGGAAAATCAACCAGAAGACGGTACAGACGGAGTTGACAAACCGGAAGACGGTACAAATGGTTCTGAAGGAGCCGATAAACCGGAAGATAGCGACAGTACTACGACATGAGTTTTAGAATGAATTAGGGGAATGGCTTATGATTCAAAATATAAATAATAATCAAGTTGTAGAAGGAATTCGAGGTTCTCAACTACAAAAGTTACAAGCAGGTCAACGAGGGATAGGCTTTGAAAAGCTGTTGCAACAACAGCTTCAACAAAAAGAGGAAATACAATTTTCAAAACATGCAAAAGAAAGAATTGACCAAAGAGGAATTGAAGTGACCCCTTCTCTTATGAATGATTTAAGCAATGCTGTTGCTAAAGCAAAAGAAAAAGGGGCAAAAGATGTTGTAATCATAGGGCCAAAAGAAGTATTTATTGTAAATATTCCCAACAACATTGTAGTAACGACAATGAGTGAGAATGAAATGAAAAACAATATTTTCACAAAAATAGATAGCGCTGTGATATTATAAGGCTGGACCATTTATGGAGGCTGAGAGGACAGAGGATTGTCTGTACTCAAATTCAACAGCATAACTTTTTAAAAGGAGAGAAAAAGAGAATGGTTAGATCAATGTTTGCTGCAATTGCAGGTTTAAAAACACATCAGTCTAAAATGGACGTAATAGGTAACAATATTGCAAACTGTAATACATATGGTTATAAAACATCTCGTGCAACATTTCAAGAAGCACTCTATACAACAACAACACATTCCTCTGCCGGCACAGATACCTATGGCGGCAGAAATGCAGCACAGGTAGGCTATGGTTGCAAGCTAGGTTCTATTGACAAAATTTTTGAATCCAGTACGCCGGCGGCAACGGGACAAGGTTCTGATGTTATGATAGAAGGAAACGGCTTTTTCTTGGTTGGTCAAAAATTGCCTACAGGAGTAGACGGAGTAAATCCCAAACAGGGCGCAGCAGAAGATGGCGGCAATCAAAATGATATTACCTCTTTATTATTAACGAGAGTGGGTAATTTTGGTGTGGATTCTGATGGATATTTGGTGGATTCTCAAGGATATGTTGTATATGGCTTTGGCTATGGCGCAGATGTTACCTATCCTTTGCCTGATGATGCACAGATTGATGAAACAAACTTGGTGCCAATTCGTATTCCTTTGGCGGAAGGAGATACAACCGGAGGCGGAATACAATTGGAAGAAGGAGAACTTCCACAGGTTAGCATTACCATTAATGCAGATGGTACTGTTATGGCGAAGCCTCCAAATGGAGAGACATTTTCTATTGGTAAAATTGCTGTAGCCAATGTGCCTAATACAGGCGGTTTGGAAGCAGTTGGTTCTTATTATTCCATTGGAAGTAATACTGGTATAGTAGAAGCCTTTAATGCAGGAGACGGAAATACAGGACAATTGCTGACAGGATATTTGGAAATGGCAAATGTGGATATTGCAAATGAGTTTGCAGATATGATTACGACACAAAGAGGTTTTCAAGCAAATACAAGAATCATTACTGTAACAGACCAGATGCTGGAAGAACTGGTAAATATGAAACGATAATTTGATAAAAAGCTAGAGTAGGATAATTCCTACTCTGGCTATGTATAATTAAAAAGGGGGGCTATTTTTGATTAGACTGACAAAACTAAACAAAGAACCAGTCATCATTAATTGTGGACAAATTGAAAGAATCGAATTGATTCCAGAAAGTAAAATTATTATGATGAATAAGGATTACTTTGTGGTAAGAGAAAGTGCAGATGAGATTGTAGAAAAAATTATTGATTATAATGCAAAGATTTATAATTGGCACCAAAAACTAACCATAGAACAAAACAATGGAGAAGGTATGTGGTAAAAAAGGAATTGGTGGAGGCGTGTTATGGACTTAACAACAATTATTGGTTTTTTAGTAGGATTTGGATTGATTATAAACGGTATCGCTCTTGATACAAGTAATGGCGTTCAGTATCTAATTGGAAATGTAGTAAATTTCCTTGATATACCTAGCGTTATCATTGTTGTAGGCGGTACAGCGGCTGCGGTAGTTGCAAACTATCCGGCAAAATATTTAAAAGAAATACCGAACCATTTTAAAATTATAATGAATGGGAATAAATTTAATCCCATGGAATATATTGATACATTAGTAGAGTTTGCGCAAATTGCAAGAAAAAATGGGCTTTTAGCGCTGGAAGAAAAAGCAAATCAGCTAGATGACCCGTTTTTTAAACAAAGTTTAATGTTGATTGTAGACGCAACAGATGCTGATAGAGTAAGGGAAATGCTCAATAATGATTTAGATAACTTGGCGGCACGGCATGACGATGCAGCCGGGATGTATGATAAAGCATCTGCAACAGCGCCGGCTTTTGGTATGATTGGTACGTTAATTGGTTTGATTAATATGTTAAAAAGTATGGATTTAAGTTCTGCAGGGGAAGGATCAAACAGCTTGGGTGCAGGTATGGCCGTTGCATTAATAACAACGTTTTATGGTTGTTTGTTAGCGCATTTGGTATTTAATCCTATTGCAACAAAATTAAGAATCAGACATTCTGAAGAAGAGTTGTGCAAAACAATTATTATTGAAGGTGTATTATCAATACAAGCAGGTGAAAACCCTAAATTTTTGAAAGAAAAATTGATTTCTTTCCTTAGACAAAAACAAAGAGATTTGGCAAATGAAGATAGAGGAGAATGATACAGACAAATCATGACAGAAAAAGGAAGAGAAAAAAATATCAATTTTAAATAGATTAATTAGAGGACAGGTGTTATAATGGGCAGGAGGAAAAAAAGCGATAGCGGTGGCGGTGCCAACTGGATGGATACTTATGGCGATATGATTACGCTGGTATTGTGTTTTTTTGTATTATTGTATTCTATGTCAGATATCAATGCACAAAAGTTTGAAGTCCTTGTAAAAACATTTAATCCTGATGCTGCAACAGAATCTACACAGGTAGTGATTGGTTCTGGTGAACAACAAGGAGATTACCCTGTACAAGGAGAAGCCCCTACACAAGAAACAGTTGATGATTTTGAAGAATTCTATTATACTTTATCACAGTACATAGAATCAAATAACTTGCAAGAGGATATAGAGGTTTCTAAAGGAGATGGATTTACATTTATTACATTTCGTAACAATATATTCTTTGACGGAGACAGTTATGTTTTAAAACAGCAAGGAAAAGAAACATTGGATGTGTTAGTTGGGGCATTAAATGGCGTAGTAGATGAAATAAAGGAAATATCTGTATTAGGACATACTTCACAGGCTAGACCTGATGTGCCAAATGAGCCGGTCAGTGATAGGTTTTTATCCTCAAATAGAGCAACAGAAGTATTATTATATTTACAACAAAAAAATTTTATTGACCCTACAAAATTGGTAGCATCGGGATATGGACAGTTTAGACCCATCAGTAAGTTTGATACGGCTGAAGATAGAGCAAAAAATAGACGTGTTGAAATATTAATTACACAAACAGATGGTGTAGAAAGAAGTTTGGAAGAATATTATGCTGAATCAGAAGTAATTAAAACAGATGTGATATTACAAGAACATGAGGCGGCACAAGAACAGTAAAAAAGGAGAGGGGGGAATGGGTAAATGGCAGAAGTTTTAACTCAAAGTCAAATTGATGCGTTGTTAAATTCGGTTGCAAATGGTGGATTTGAGGAAGAAAAAAAAGAAGAAACTCCAGAAAAGAAATATCGAAAATATGACTTTTATAGTCCTAAAAAGTTTACAAAAGATAAACTGAAAATGTTAAATAATATTTATGAAAATTATGCAAGACTTTTGAATGCCAGAATAAACGGTTTGCTGCGTATGAGCAGTGAAGTAGAGGTTATCAACGTAGAAGAGCAGCGTTTTTATGAGTTTAGCAATGCTTTGGGAGAAAATGACGTGTTGACGTTAATAGACGTCCATTTACCAAATGATGCAGAGGAAATGGATGAAATACCAACCATTGTGCATATCAACACAGAAGTTATGCTTCTTATGATTGACAGAATGCTGGGTGGTTCCGGAGAGGAAGAGCCAAATGTGTCGCTTGAATATAAATATACAGATTTAGAGTTAGCTTTGTATCAAGATATTATTGAGCGTTTTATACGTATGATGAAAGATGGTTGGATAAACTATTTAGATGATGTAGGTTTTAGCATACAAAAAATTGAAAGAGCTAGCAATATGATGCAAACAATAGGTATGGATGAAACAATCGTCATTATAGTTTTGAATATTAAAATCGGCAAAATAACAGGGCAGATGAATGTCTGTATTCCTGGTACACATTTAAGTGTTGCTTTTGATTTGATTGACAGCAGAAATAGTAATGTAAACAGAGGAAAAGGCAGCATTGAAGATACAGCCGAAGAAATTATGGAATGTATTAGAAGTTCCACTTTGGAAATCAAAGCAGAACTTGGTCAAGCCCAAGTGAACTTAAATGATATTTATAATTTACACGTTGGAGATGTTATTAATCTGAATAAACCAAAAGATTCTGAAATCTATCTCTATATTGAAGAACAGCCATGGTTTAAAGGAAAGCTTGGCGTCCAAAATAAAAACATGGCGGTAAAAATCAGTGGGGTATATGAAGAATAATGATTTATTGAAGGAGCGAGAAAAGGATGAGTTCAGACCGTTTTAGTCCATTAGAGATAGATGCCATAGGTGAAATATTAAATATCAGCTTAGGGGCATCAGCAACGGCAGTATCAAGTATGCTCAGTAAGAGAGTTGATATTACAACACCTAGAGTAAAGGTTTTAACTGCTGAGGAGTTTGAATTTACAAACTTAGAACCTGCTATTGGGGTAGAGATTACATATGTAGCAGGTTTGAAGGGAACAAATGTAATGCTTCTGAAAAGAAGCGATGTAAAAGCCATTGTAGAAATATTGATGATGACAGAAATTCCAGATGAAGAATTTGAATTAAATGAAATGAATTTAAGCGCTATCTGTGAAGTGATGAACATGATGATGGGGGCTTCTGCCACAGCGCTTTCTGAATTTTTGGGAGAAATGGTAGATATTTCTACACCAATATCTTTTCCGATTGAAGATGTAGAAGGTTTTAAAAAAGAGCGTTTTCATGGTAACGAAAAAATGGTTATCATCAGCTTTGATTTAAAGATAGAAGATACTGTAGAAAGTGAATTTATGAATATGATGCCGGTCAGCTTAGCTAAGAAATTGGTGGCGGCATTTGGCGTGCCTATAGAAGATGAAGAAGAAACTTCTAAAGACAATAGTAGCGCGACATTGACAAAGCAAGAAACAAAACAAGCCGTAGCTAGCCAAAAAGCGAGTGAATCAGCGGCAAATTCCAGTGGCGGCACATTGTCACAAGAAGAAATTGAAAAGCTGATGGGAGGAGGTACGGCAACAACACCACAACCTCAGCCGACGGCACAACCGGCAACAAACTCCAGTGGCGGTACATTGTCACAAGAAGAAATCGAAAAGCTGATGGGAGGAGGTACAGCAACAACACCACAACCTCAGCCTATGCCGCAACCAACGCCCCAACCCGCTCCCACAATGCCACAGGCAACTATGTCGCCTGATATGATGCAGCAAATGATGCAACAGCAACAGCAGATGATGCAGCAAATGATGCAACAAATGATGCTTGCGCAGCAACAGATGCCAAAACAAGAACCAAAGGTAATAAATGTACAGCCTTTGCCGGTAGATAATTTGAAGGCGGCAAAAGAAAATATGGGAGAAGAACAAGTTGAAAATTTGAATATGATTCTTGGAGTGCCTTTGGAAGTTTCTGTAGAAATTGGCAGAACCAAAAAATTGGTAAGAGAGATATTAGAATTGACGCAAGGTTCTCTTGTTGTGTTAGATAAATTGGCAGGAGAACAGGTTGATTTGTTTGTAAATGGTCAATGTGTGGCAAAAGGGGATGTAGTAGTAGTAGACGATAACTTTGGTATTCGTATTACAGAGATTATTAAAAAACAGGATTTGATAAAAGGTCTTGGAAAATAAAAAGAGTTGGTTATGTTATACAAAAAGAATAATTTTTGTATGACTGATAATTAAAAAAATAATAAATAATAAAAATATTTGTAAAAAGGAAAGGTATGGTAAAATGGCTAAGATTTTGTTAGTTGATGATGCAGCTTTTATGAGAATGATGTTAAAGGATGTATTGACTAAAAATGGCTACACAGATTTATATGAGGCGGCAGACGGTGCAGAAGCTGTCGATAAGTATAGCGAAATAAATCCCGATTTAGTCATTATGGATATTACAATGCCTAATATGGATGGATTGGAGGCTTTAAAAGCCATCAAAGCAAAACATGCAGATGCAAATGTTGTAATGTGTTCTGCTATGGGACAAGAGGCAATGGTTATTGAAGCAATTAAATCAGGAGCAAAGGACTTTATTGTAAAGCCTTTTAAACCGGACAGAATTTTAAAAACAGTAACCACAATTGTTGGTTAATACAAGAGGGGAATGAGTGGTATTTTAACAGAAACACTGCCTATGCTGGCAACCCTTATAGTAGTAATATTAATTATATTGTACTTAAGTTATTTGTTCAGTAAATTTGTTGCCAGAAGCTCCTTAAAAATGAACAATAGAGCACAAAGCATAAAGATACTGGACAGAGCGGCTGTAGGAACAGACCGCTCTATTGATATTATACAAGTAAATAAAAGATATTTTCTCATTGGCAACACGCCATCAGGCATGGTATGTTTGGCAGAACTTTCACAAGAAGATATTGTTTTAGAAAAAAAAGAGAATGATATGGAAAACGGCGGTGGTTTATTTCAAAAAGTGCTGTTTGACAAATGGAAAATAAAAAAATAAAATAGGACAGTTTTTAGAGGTGTTTAACATGACAGATGCACTAATCAATGTTAATGGAGCTAATGTCCAAACTTTGGAAATTCTGTTTATGCTGACAGTCGTTACATTGATGCCATCTATATTGGTAATGGTAACAGCTTTTACAAGAATTATTATTGTGCTTTCTTTTTTGCGAAATGCAATTGGATTGCAAGGGACACCGCCAAACTCTGTATTGATAGGGCTTTCTCTGTTTTTGACACTTTTTATCATGACGCCTGTTATGGATGAAATCAATGAAACAGCATATGTGCCCTATAAAAATGAAGAGATTACACAGGCGGAGGCTTTGGAGCGAGCAAGTATACCTATGAAGGAATTTATGCTAAAGAATACAAAAATTGATGCATTAAATTTATATTTAGACTTTGCAGATATACAACTGCCCGAAACTTTACAGCAGCAGGTAACAGACTTACCTATGAGAGTTGTAATACCCGCATTTATGACAAGTGAACTGCAAAGAGCTTTTACAATGGGATTTTTGTTGTTTATACCATTTTTATTGATTGACATTGTTGTTTCTTCCACGTTGATGTCTATGGGTATGATTATGTTGCCTCCGGCGACAATATCATTGCCTTTTAAAATATTGCTTTTTATCACTGTAAACGGTTGGCAATTATTATTTTCTACATTCGTTTCCAGTTTTAATTAGTTGGGAGGGCGAAGTTTATGACAAATTCAGAAGTTATGTCTGTGATGCAGTCAGCCCTTGTTGTTGGAGTAAAGCTGGCGGCGCCCATACTATTATTGAGTATGTTTTTGGGCATTTTGATTTCTATTATACAGGCGGCAACACAAATTCATGAACAGACCATAACATTTGTGCCAAAGCTGATATTGATTGTAGCACTTTGTTTAATGAGTGGCAGCTGGATGCTGGAAACACTGCAAGACTATACGGTTTTGTTGTTTCATATGATGCTGGAATAAAAGTAAAGGCAGGGTTTTTAAACCATGATAGAACCGAATCGTTTTATGTTTTTTACATTGGTATTGATGAGAATGTCAGGTATGATATTGTTCAACCCTATATTGGGGCGTCGAAATGTACCAGCAATTGTAAAAGCAGGCATAATCATGTCTTTAACAATTATTGTAGCAAGCTTTTATGATGACGCAGTACAGCAGCCTAATACAATTATAGAATATAGTGTGGTACTTTTAAAAGAATTTGCTGTAGGATATATTACAGGGTTTATTATTACGTTATTTTTGTATGTGATTATATCTGCGGGTGAAATTATAGATATGCAATTAGGCCTGTCTATGTCTAAAATTTATGACAGCCAAAGCAATGCGTCTATTTCTATGAGCGCAACACTTTATAATATTGTGTATATGCTATTCTTTTTTGCTTTAAATGGTCATATTGCATTAATACACATTATATTAACCTCCTCTGAAGTAGTGCCTTATGGGGAGGTTGTTTTGAATCAGATTGCTTATGAAAGAATATGGGATATATTTGTAGAATGTACTATTTTGAGTGTGCAATTTGCATTTCCTATTTTGGTAGCAGAAATTGTATGTGAAGTGGGCGTTGGTATTTTAATGAAAACAATACCTCAAATAAATGTATTTGTTATTAATATACAAGCAAAAGTATTGATTGGTATACTGATATTACTGATGATGTTTGTACCAATGGGAGAATTTATAAAAGATTTAATACCAAAAACAGTAGATGCTTTTAGAGAGTTTATGATTTTTTTGCAATAAAAAAGACGCCTGTAAAAGGGGGGAGCAATATTGGCGGCAGATGAAAAAACCGAACAAGCCACCCCCAAGAAGCGACGAGACGAGCGAAAAAAGGGAAATATATTTTTGAGCAAAGATGTAATTGTTGTCGTATCGCTTCTTGGTACATTTTTTTCTTTAAAGCTGTTGTTTCCCGGCATATATGCAACACTGCGTTCTTTTTTCTTACAATATATGAACTATGCTTCTACACAAACGGATGTGACTATGGAATTTACAGCAGATATGACATTAGAAATGATAGTAGCTTTTGTAAAGACTTGTGTTCCATTGCTAGTGATTGCAGTGCTGCTTGCTATTGTTGCAACGACGGCTCAAACGAGGCTTTTGTTTTCTACAGATGCGTTGAAGCCAAAATTCAGCAGATTAAGCCCCTTGCAGGGATTTAAAAGAATGTTTTCTGCAAAAAGTGTTGTAGAAGTTATAAAGGGGATTATAAAGATTAGTATATTGATGTATATACTATATGATTTTTTTGTAGGAGAGCTCATTAATTTTGAAAGAACGCTAAAATTGAATGTGATTGCTTCTTCTATTTTTACATTAGATTGTATTATGAATTTGGTAATAAAGGTTAGTATTGCTTTTGTAATTATTTCTGCCTTTGATTATTTTTATCAATGGTGGGATTATGAAAAGCAGTTAAAAATGTCTAAACAAGAAGTAAAAGAAGAATATAAACAAACAGAGGGTAATCCTCAAATTAAAGGAAAAATTCGAGAACTGCAAAGAAGAATGGCTATGTCAAGAATGATGCAGTCTGTACCTGAGGCAGACGTTGTACTGAGAAATCCAACACATTTTGCCGTAGCGTTGCGGTATGACAATCAAAAAGACGCCGCGCCTATTGTGGTAGCCAAGGGGCAGGATGAAGTGGCATTGCGTATTATAAAAATTGCAGAAGAAAATGGCGTACAGGTGATTGAAAATAAAGCTGTTGCCAGAGCATTGTTTGTGATGACGGAAGTTTCTGATATGATACCGGAGGAATTTTATGGTACCGTTGCAGAAATTCTGGTTTATGTTTACAAACTGAATGGAAAAGATTTAACCGGAAAAAAGAAATAATGACAGAATATTTTGGAAGTCTTATTTTTTACATAAAACCTTTGATGGGAAATGGTGAACTTTATGAAAAATGCTTTAAATTATATTGTATCCATATTCGTAATTGGCATAGTGCTTTTATTGATTATACCACTGCCTACATGGCTGCTGGATATGATGTTTATATTAAATATTTCTATTTCTTTGATTATATTGCTTATTTCTATGCAAATCAAAGAATCTTTGGAATTTTCTATCTTTCCCTCTTTGCTTTTGATTACAACACTGTTTCGAATAGGTTTAAACATTTCTTCTACTCGTTTGATTTTGACAGAGCAAGGAGAGGCCGGCGCTGTAATTAAAGCATTTGGTAGTTTTGTATTGCAGGGAAATGTGATTGTCGGAGTTATTATATTTTTAATTATTGTATTGGTACAGTTTCTTGTTATTACAAAAGGTGCTGAACGTGTAGCAGAAGTTGCGGCTAGATTTACATTAGACGCTATGCCTGGTAAACAGATGGCTATTGACGCTGATTTAAGTTCAGGACTCATTACAGAGGAAGAATCTCGTATCAGACGATATAAAATACAAAAAGAAGCTGATTTTTATGGTTCCATGGACGGTGCTACAAAGATTGTAAAAGGAGACGCTATTATGTCCATTATCATTACAGTCATTAACTTTGTAGCCGGTACAATTATAGGTATGGTACAATCTACCATGACATTTAGTGAAGTATTGTCTGTATACTCTATTGCTACCATTGGCGATGGGCTTGTTTCACAGATACCTGCTCTTTTGATTTCTACAGCGACAGGTATGATTGTAACAAGAGCTGTTTCCGATGGCAGCTTGAATAATGATGTAGCGACCCAATTTTTGGCACAACCCCAAGCTCTTATGATGGGCGGAGGTATTATGATGATGCTTTCGGTGATACCAGGAATGCCTTTTGTGCCATTAATGGTTGTGGGCGCAATATTAATTGCCATTGGTTTTAGAGCTTTTAGAACAATGAAGCAACTTATTGCAACAGACGCATCGGCTATGACGACGCCCGGCGGCGCTGTAGGCAACGCTCCGATGGCTCCAGCAGAAGAAGAAGCACTTCCGATGAGTGAAAATGATTTTTACAAAGACATTAACAATGTATATTCTTTGTTAAATGTAGAGCCCATTGAAATGGAAATTGGATATAGCTTGATTCCTCTGGTGGATGAAGCAAGCGGAGGAAAGCTTATTGAACGTATTGTCATATTCAGAAGGCAGTATGCGCAAGATATGGGATTTGTAATTCCTTCTATACGATTAAGAGACAGTTCTAATTTGAATACGAATCAATATGTCATCAATATTAAAGGAGAAGAAGTGGCAAGAGGAGAAATACTCATTGACTATTATTTAGCATTGGAGCCGCCAAATCCTGCGGGAGATATTGATGGCATTGAAACGATAGAGCCTTCTTATGGTATTCCAAGTAAATGGATTACGCCCGAGAATAAAGAAATGGCAGAGATATACGGCTATACAGTAATTGACCCGCTTTCTGTTATGCTGACGCATTTATCTGAAACAGTCAAAAAACATGCTTATGAGTTATTAACCAGAAATGAAGTGATGCAGTTAATTGAAAATATCAAAAAATCATCCCCAGAGTTGGTAGAAGAAACGTTTCCGAATGTGATTACTTATGGTTCTTTTCAAAAAATACTTTCTAATTTGTTAAAAGAAGGCGTGCCAATTAAAGATATGGAAACTATATTGGAAACAATTGTAGATTCTTCTACAAAAACTCATGATTTGGATACCATTACAGAAAATATCCGCATTGCTTTAAAACGTACAATTACAAGAAAATTCTGTGAAGGCGGACAGATGAAAGTGATTACACTGGATGCAGAAGTGGAAAAAGCAATCATATCCGGCTTAACAAAAGGAGAACAGGGGATTTATATTTCTATGAGTCCTGAACTGATGCAGAAATTAATCAGTCAGATTAGTGAACAAATGAAGAAGTTTAATGAACTTTCTCAAACGCCGATTATATTGACAAGCAATGTGGTAAGAGCGTATTTTTACAGGCTGATAGAACAGTTTTATCCTAATATTTATGTGTTGTCTTTTAATGAAATTTCAAATAATGTGCAGATACAAGCCATTGGCAACATTGTATTATCATAATCAAAAATAAGGACAGGAGCGATTGGTATGCTTTCTCAAAAGGAATTGGATACAAAGACAAATGAAGAACTGCTCTTTCTTTATAAACAAACAAATGACCAAAAAATCAAACAAGCTTTAGTGTTGCGATATATATATATAGTCAAAAATATTGCTATGCAAATGAGAGGAATTTACTTGGGTTTTTCTCAGATTGATGATATAATTAATGAAGGTGTTTTGGCTATTATGACAGCAATTGATAAATTTGACATCAACAAACATGTTAAATTTGAGACCTATATTTCCAAAAGAATTCGTGGCATGATTATTGATATTGCACGAAAGCAAGACTGGGTACCAAGGAGTATTCGTAAAAGTGCAAAAGACATAGAAGAAGCACAAAATATGCTTAGTCATAAATTAGGCAGAATACCAACAGATGAAGAAGTAGCAGATTATTTACAAATCAGTATAAAAAAGTATAAAGAAGATTTAGGAAAGACTGGTACGTTTAATCTTTTATCATTAGATATGTTAATGGAAGAAGAGGGCGTTGGACAAAAAAATGAAGGTATTTTAAAAAATACCAATGAACTTTTGCCGGAACAATATATACAAAAAAAAGAGACCGCATCCGCATTGAAACAAGGGCTTGCTTCTTTAAGAGAAAAAGAACAATTGGTATTGTCTTTATATTATATCAATGAGTTAAACATGAAGGAGATTTCTGTTGTAATGAAGGTAAGCGAACCAAGAATTTCTCAAATTCATGCAAATGCAATCCGTAAGCTTAGAGAATATATGAAACGTTTTTTTGAGGAAAAATAATAAAAGATAGCAAAAGGAGGCGAGTAAGCGTGTCAAAGGGGTTTTATGATTTAACTTCAAGTATGCTTACACAAAATAGACATTTAGCTGTAATAGGAAATAATATTACAAATGCAGCCACACCTGGATTTAAAACAGATGAATTTATTGCTTCTACATTTCAAGATGAAATGTTTTCACGCTATGGAAATATCAATCATGAAGATGGGCAAGAATTAGGCACAACACTTTCTATGGCAACAGCCGGCGTTCAAACAGTGACAGATTTTAGCCAAGGTATATTTGAACAGACAGGTATGAGCATGGATTTCGCTTTGACGGGGAATGGATTTTTTCAACTACAAGGCGAAGAAGGCGTTGTTTATACAAGAAATGGCTCTTTTATTATAGATGACGAAGGATATTTATCCTTACCACATGGAGGGCGTGTTTTGGGAGAAGATAATCAACCGATTTATTTGGGTACAGATGATATACAGGCACTGCCGGATGGCACTATATTGACGGGGGATGGCAACGTAGTACTGGCAAGGCTTGGCATTGTAGATTTTGAAGATTATGCCACATTACAAAAATCTGGAGATGAAGGTTTGTTTATTACAACAGGGGCACAGCCGGTGCCAACAGATACAAAAATAGAATGGCAAACATTGGAAAAGTCAAATGTGGACATGGTAAAAGAAATGACGGATATGATGTCTAGCCAAAGGGCGTTGCAAAGTGCGGCACAGGTATTAAAAATGTATGACCAGCTTTTGGGAAAAGCAACAACAGAAATTGGCAGAGTTTAAAAATAGAAGATAGGAGGAAAGGGCTATGGATCGTTCTTTTTATACAGGCGCTGTGGGAGCCATTGCGCACCAAGAAAGACTAAATATTATTGCAAATAATTTAGCGAATGCCAATACAAATGGATATAAAAGAAAAGTATCTTCTTTTTCTGAATGTATCTACAGCAATTTAAATGCAGTTGCAGGAGAACAAACAGACTATATTGCAGGCTCTGGGCTGCATGTGGAAAAAACAGATGCGGACTTTAGCCAAGGAGCCATGGCGACTACCGGCAAAGAATATGACTATATGTTAAAGACAGAAGGTTTTTTTGCCATAGAAGATCCTATGACTGGAGAAATTTCTTACACAAGAGATGGTAACTTTTCTGCTTCTTTAGCAGAAGACGGTAATTTTTATCTTGTTACGGCAAATGGCAAACGTGTGCTGGATACAAATCAGAATGCCATTATCATCGGCACAAGAACAATGCAACAACAAGAAGATACGATTAATCCAGAATATGCTATGATTTCCGGAAACGATTTGATTGGACAAATTGGCATTTATACATTTCCTTCTACAAACGGTATGCAAAGCAATATGGGAACAGAATTTATTGCTGTTGCAAAAAATGGGCAACCGGTTATCACTGCAAGTTCTATAGAAACATTGGAACATAAAGCTTTAGAAATGAGTAATGTCAATCTGGCGGATGAAATATCAAAAGTAATTGAAGCGCAAAGGTGCTATCAGTATGCTTTGAAGATGGTACAGACTTCTGATGAGGTGGAAGCGACGATTAATGGATTAAGATCCTAAAAAAGACATCTTGTAAGACAGGAGGATTATGTATAATGAAAAAATATGAAGAAATGAATAGTCTTGAAATAGATGTTTTAAGAGAGATTGGCAGTATTGGCACAGGTAATGCGGCAACAGCCCTTTCTCAACTGATGAACAAAAAAATCAGGATGACCATGCCGGAAGTGCAGATTTTAGGCTTTAATGAAGCGATTACAAAATTTGGAGGACCGGAAACCATTGTATCAGGGGTACTTGTGACTACTTCCGGAGAACTAAATGGCATTATGTTATATTTACAGCAATTAGATTTTATTAATTTGATGTTAGAGCAGGTATTGACAGAAAAGATAGAAGATTTTGAGCAGCTTGGAGAAATGGAAGTATCGGCATTAGTTGAAATTGGAAACATTATGATTTCTTCTTATATCAGCGCTATTTCTAAATTAACAGGAATCAATATAAATTTATCTGTTCCTGTTATGTCAGTAAATATGTTGGGAGCGATTATGTCTGTGCCTATGGTGGAATTGGGATATCAAACAGATAAAATTATGACGATTAATGGAAAGTTTTTTGTAGATGATAAAGAAGTGTATAGTAATTTATTATTGATGCCTGATGTAGAGTCATTAAATTATCTTTTGAAGAAGTTGGGTGTTTTGGATGAATGAAAAACAACTAGTTGTAGGGATTGCTGATATGAAAGTTTGCCGAGGTCCGGGACGTTTGATTACATATGCGCTTGGTTCTTGTATAGGTATATGTTTGTATGATCCTATGATTCGATTAGCAGGGATGGTACATATTATGCTGCCAAACAATATGGAGGGCAGTAACAGTAATGTATTTAAGTATGCTGATACAGGAATACCGGCAACTATTAAAAAAATGGAGGTTTTTGGCGGTGTAAAATCCCGTATGATTTGTAAAATTGCTGGAGGAGCAAGAATGTTTGAGGTACAGCCGAATAGTTCTATTGGTAATATCGGACAAAGAAATATAGAAGCTGTAAAAAAAGTTCTCGCCAAAGAAGGAATTCGCATTGCAAAGGAGGACGTGGGGCTAAATTATGCCAGAACATTACTTTTGGACGCAGAAACAGGAACAGCGGTTGTCCGTTCTTTTGGCAGAAAAGAATTGATTCTTTGAAACTCTTAATTATGCAAATAGACAGTTATAAAACACTGTTTATTTTTGTGATTTAGATTTATGAAAGAAGAAAATAAAAATATGGTTATATTATGCTTTTTTTTGTCGATATGTAAAAGGAGGGTATTTCCTTTTTTGTAAAAATTTTGATAGGAGTAAAAAATATTATAAATCCTAAAGCAAAAAATAACATGGGAGGGCATTTGAATGACTAAAAAGACAAAGGGTGAAATTTTATTGGAGTCTGGTACCAATGAAATAGAAATTATGGAATTTACAATTTATGGAGAATTATATGGTATCAATGTGGCAAAAGTGACAGAAATTATGATGTCTGATAAAGTAAAGCCAATCCCTCATGCACATCCTGTTGTAGAAGGCATTTTCAAACCAAGAGATAAAGTGCTGACGGTCATTGACTTGCCAAAATATTTAAGTGGAAAAGAATCTGAAAAAAAGGAAAAAGATTTATTTATTGTGACGCATTTTAATAAAATGTATGTAGCATTTAGAGTACATACTGTAGTAGGCATTAGCAGAATTTCTTGGAATGATATTCAAAAACCGGATAAAACCGTATCAGGAGGCGAAGAAGGCGTTGCAACAGGTATTGCACAGGCAGAAGGCTCTCTTGTTACTATATTGGATTTTGAAAGAATTGTTTCTGAAATTGCGCCGGAAACAGGTATACAAATGGAAGAAATTGAAAAAATGGGCGTAAGAAGCAGAAGCAAAAAACCTATTGTTATGGCAGAAGATTCTGTGTTGCTTTCTAAGCTGATTAGAGATTCTTTGTATAAAGCAGGCTATGAAAATGTGATTAAGTTTAATAATGGTGAAGAAGCATGGGAATATTTAAGGGGGATTCGGGACGAAGAAAATATTTTTGAAAAAGTAGCATTAGTCATTACAGATATTGAAATGCCAAGAATGGATGGGCATAGACTGACAAAATTAATAAAAGATGACAAGGCATTAAAGAAGATTCCTGTTATTATATTCTCTTCTTTAATCAATGAAGAAATGAGAATTAAAGGAAAGCAGTTGGGGGCAGATGAGCAGCTTTCTAAGCCGGAAATTGGTCATTTGGTAGAGGTCATTGATGCATTGTTAGAAAGACATAATGGTTAATAATAAAATAAGATAGTGCAGTTCTAAAAAAAGTGCATATTTATTAGTTAAAACCAAATAATCAAAGTGGGGTGGAGAGAGAGTATGAATAAATATGTTGTAAGGCAGCCAATTAAAGATAAAGCAGGTAATTTGTTTGGATATGAAATATTGTTTCAGGAAGAAAAAGGAAGTGGTCTTTATAATCAAACAAATGATTATGCAGCAGCAGATTCTATTTCTAATTTTTTATCTCAAAACAATAAAAAAATATTTAATGACAAAATTACATTTATGACATTTACACCAAATTTGCTATTTAAGAACACGCCAAAAATATTTAAAAAAAATAATTTGGTAATACAAATTGAAGATAATGTAATTATTCATCCTTTGGCAACAACACTGATACAACGTTTTCGTAAAGAAGGATATATGTTTGCTGTAAATGATTTTCAGTTTGCACCAAGGTATTTTGGCTTAATGGAATATTTGGATTATATTAAGTTGGATTTTGAAAAGGGAGAAAGCGTTTCTTTGGAAAATACGGTAAAACTTGCAAAAAGTTTTAATAAATATTGTATTGCCTATGGAATTGAAACAAAAGAGAAATATGACTTGGCAAAAGAACTGGATGTTGATTATTTCCAAGGAAATTATGTGGCAGAAATAGTAGAAACAAAATCAAATAAAACAGATTATCTGCAAAGTAATTTTTTCCAGCTGGTGGTAGAAGTCACAAAAGATGAGCCTGATATTGCTGTGATTGAAGAAATTATTTCTCGAGATGCGGCTTTAACGTATGGATTATTAAAAATGGTAAACTCTGTTTATTTTGCATTAAGAAACAGAACTTCCTCTATTCGACAAGCTCTTGTTACATTAGGCTTGGGACAGCTGAAGCAATGGATTTATTTGTTAAGTTTTAAAGGAGATAGTAATTTTGGTTCAGAAGATATTTTGAAACGTTCTTTTTTAAGAGCGAATTTCTGTTCTGCATTAATGGATTATAATACAACATTACCCATTTCTAAAAACGAGGCTTATCTTATGGGGATGTTTTCTACACTAGGAAGTCTGATTGACGCTCCTTTAGAAGAAATTTTTGAAGATATTCCTATATCTGATGAAATTAAGCAGGCTTTGATTTATCATAAGGGACCTTGCGCATTGTTACTTGATTTAGTACTTTGTTATGAAAGGGCAGATTGGCAAAATATTACAAATTATGCTGAAATATTAGGCGTACCTACTAATATGATTGCACAAATTTATTTTAATTGTGTAGAAGAAGTAAATACTATTTGGGAAACCATAACCAATTCTGAAGAAGATGAAAAAAAATATAAAGAAGCGACAGAGGCTTTGGAAGAAGAACAAAGTCAAGAAGTTTCTACTGCAATAGAAAATGAATAAAACAAAAATAACTGGCAGAAATGCCAGTTATTTTTATGCAACAAATGCCAGAAAAATTATCTATCATGATGTGGAAATTTTCCAACGGTTAAACAAGCTTTTAAAACTTCTGTGGAAATCTGTGCGGCATATTTTGTTCGGTAAACATTCATAAGGGGGTATAAGCCTCCTTTTTCGGCTACGATGTATTTAGAGGGTAAATTTGTCAAAGCAAGAGCCATGGTATCAATGATACAGCGATTGCAGGTACAGGAGCCATATTGTTTCATATAATCTACAATGACTTCTTTTACAAATGTTTCCATAACATTAATATAAATATAATTTTCGGAATCAAATATAATTTCATTATCATTATTTCGCAAAACAGCTTCAAATTCTTCTTTTGTTACATTTTGTTTTTTTGATACCTCTGGTTTGGAGATTTCTGAGTCAGCTTCAGAAGGTATAGTCTGTTGTTGTGAATCGGATAAGGACAAGTCTGGAGAAATAGAATTTTGTTCCGGTTGTGTAGAAATATTCATATTTGTTTCAGGTTTCTCTTGTGCTAAAACCGATGTTGTTTGAGTTTGTTTTTTTGGTTCAAACTCTTCGATAAGTTTTTGTTTGATGACCTCTGAGATATGAGAAGTATCATCCGGTCGTTTGATTTCTACAGAAGTTTTTTGTGTTTGAGATATTGTTTTTTCATTTACCGATGTATTTTCGGATATTTCTTGTTTTCCGTTTGTAATTAATCCTAAGACATGAGCAGTTTTGTTACTTTTTTTTGCCGCCATAAACATAACCTCCTCTAAAATAAAATATAATCTACCAATTAAAAGGAATCTGCTGGATTTGTTAAGCGAATGATTTCAGAAATAAATTCCATATAATCCAGACAAGGGTTGGATTTTGGCGCATACTTTAAAAGGCTTTCACCATGAGCAGGCGCCTCTGCAACCACAACACCATTTCGAATTTTAGAGGAAAACACAATAGTATCTAATTGGTTTGCAATTTGCTGTGCCATTTCCTCCACTTCTTTTGCTAGGTTTGTCCTTCCGTTGTATTTTGTCAAGAGTACTCCTAATACTTTTAATTTTGGGTTATAAAATTTTTTTACAGTATCTATGGTTTCTTTTAATTGGCTGATACCTAAAAGACTTAAAATATCGGGAATCATGGGAATAATAAGAGAATTTGAGGTAACATAGGCATTTACAGTTAAAATATTCAATGCCGGGGGTGTATCAATGACAATATAATCATATTGATTTTTTAAGGAGTCTATTATGTTTTTTAACATAAATTCTCTTCCGGAACGATTAAATTCTAATTCTGCACTGCTCAAAAGAATGTTGGAAGGGATAATATCGCCAAATTCTGTGTGTTGTATGACAGAATGGACAGAAGATTGCCCCTTGAATACCTCATAAATTGTTTGACAATTTTCAATTTCTATGCCAAGACTAAAACCAAGATTTCCCTGTGGATCCAAATCAATACCTAATACTTTATGCTGATTTGCTGTTAAACCACTAATAAGTGTGGCAGTAGATGTTGTTTTGCCTACACCGCCTTTTTGATTGGTAAGTGTAATAATATGTGCCAAAAAAATCCCTCCGCTTTTATTTGCTTATGTATTTTCCAAATGATGATTTTTATTGTAAAAAAGATAAATTTTTTTATTGAAAAGTAAAAAAAATTTTTTTAAAAGTATTATTTTGAAATTAATCTTAATTAAAGTATACTATATGCCGATAAATAAGTATAGAGGATAATTTAGAAAAATAATTGATAGATACAAAAAAAGAAAAAAGAAAGGGTGTTTGATATGTCTTCAGTTAGCAGTGTAAGCGGCTCTAGCAATAGCTTTTATAATAACAAAATCGGTGGTTTAGCCAGCGGTCTAGATACAGAAACTATGATTGAAAATATGACTGCCGCTACCAGAGCAAAAATTGCGGCTCAAAAACAGGATAAGCAGATTTTACAATGGGAAATGGACGCACTTCGTTCTATTAGCGATATGTTGATTAAGTTTAATACAACATATACTTCTTTTTCAAATCCTGCTACAAACTTTACAAGCGATTCTTTTTTTGGTAAAACATTAATTACAGCATTAGGTACAAACAGCAAATATATCACGGCGACAGGCACATCGAATTTGGCAGACTCTTTGTCCATACTTGGTGTAAAACAAATGGCAAAAAATGCAAGAGTGAATGTAGCAGAAGCGTCTGATAAGAAAATGGAGTCTGCACAAATAGATTTGTCAGATGGTGCACAAACAGACGTCAGCACCATTTCCGGTCGTTCTATCAGTGTAAAGTATGGTGATAAAAGATATAGTTTGAGCTTTAGCAGCAGTAAAGATTTTGCATCGTTAGATGATGTGGCAAAGGAATTAAACAGTCAGTTAGATTCCAATGATATTAAAGTAAATGTAGAAGTAGACGGAGATAAATTAGTATTCAAAGCAGATAGTGGGTATGAGGGGAATAGTTTTGAAATTGTCAGTGGTACAGGAAATATTCTGACTACATTGGGTATTTCAGAAGGAGCAAAATTAGGTGGTTCTACTAGTACTATTACGAGTAAGGCAAATCCTGATTTAACAGAAAAACAAAATACACTTGATGTTTTAAGTGGAAAGACAATGACATTTTCCTATAATGGAACTACAAAGGAAATTACATTGCCAACAAAGGAAGAATTGGATGCTTACAAACAGGCTAATCCAGGCAAGGGAAATTTTGATGCGTTGGTTGATTTGACACAACAAAAACTGGATAAGGCTTTTGGCGCAGGACGTATTGAAGTGTCAAACGGCAGTGGTTCCGGAGATACAGGTACGCTTGTATTTGAAACCAAAAATCCATCAACAGGAGCAGCCGATAATACTTCTGTATTGAAAATTACTTCTGCCGGAAGTGGGCTTTTGGGAAAAAGCGGTATCTTAGGTATGAATTATGGCGAATCTAACAGAATTAATTTAAATTCTACCATTAAAGATTCCGGATTGTTTGGTGCAAGTAACTTAACTCCAGTAAAAGATGCAGAAGGAAAAGAAATTTATGAAATCAGCATTAATGGTGAAACAATACAGTTTAATGCTGATGATACCATGTCTACTATAATGGATAAAATCAACTCCTCTGACACTGGGGTAACTGTGAGCTATAATGAAACAAGCGATAGCTTTACCATTACAGCAAATGATTCCGGCGCATCTGGTCAAATTGATATCAGTGATACACAAGGTAACTTAGCTGAAATACTTTTTGGTACACAACAAAAAGATCCACAAGGAAATATTACAGGATACCAAAGAGCAGGAAAGACACAATCTGATTTGCAGGCAGGACAGGATGCCATTATCAGCGTAGATTTTGGCGACGGCATGGGTCCTATAGAAATTTCAAGAAGCAGTAATGTGTTTGACTTAGATGGTTTAAAGATTACAGCAAGCGGTACTTTTGGATACATAGATGATGGCAGTGGTAATTTGGTATTGGATACAGCCAACCAAGTAGATAATTCTGTCACATTTGATGCAAAAGTAGACAGCGACAAAGTAGTAGATGCCGTAAAACAGTTTGTAGAAGATTATAATGAGTTAATTGAATTGGTTAATAAAGAATTGACAACAAAACGTGATAGAGATTATCCTCCTTTGACAGAAGAACAAAAAGAAGAAATGTCCGACGAAGAAATTGAATTGTGGGAAGAAAAAGCTAAAAAAGGTATGCTGTTTAATGATTCTGATATTAGAATGCTTTCTAATGAATTGAGGACTGTTTTTTCTAATACGGATATTAAAGCATTGGAGCAGGCAGGTATTACAATTTCCAGCGACTGGTCTGAAAATGGTAAAATTTCATTTGATGAATCCAAATTTAGAGCGGCATTGGAAGAAGATCCAGAAGCAATTCAGAAGCTTTTTACAAGTGAAGCAGATAATAGTGACTCTACCACTTTTAATGGCATCATAACAAATATGAGTGCAATTTATAAAAAATATGCTTCTACAACAGGTGCAACAAAGGGATTGCTTGTGGAAAGAGCAGGTAACAGCAGCGCGCCATTGTCATTAACAGATAATACTTTGTTGAGTGAAATGAATAACATAGACGATATCATTGAAATGCTCAATGATAGATTGCAGTCTGAAAGAGAAAGATACAACAAACAATTTACAAATTTGGAGGTATTAATTTCACAAATGAACTCTCAAAGCAGCTGGTTAAGTCAACAATTTGGAGGAATGTAAAAGTCAATCGAAGTAAACGGAAAAGGAAGGTTTGCTGATTAATGATGAATGGATATCAACAATATAAAACACAGTCTATTAACACCATGACACAAGCAGAAATGCTGATATTATTATACGATGAGTTAATCAAAAGATTAACAAGAGCGGAAATTGCATTGAAAAATCAGGATTTTGCATTATTTGATGCCTCTGTGACTCGTTCAAAAGAAATTGTAAGTTATTTATCTAGTACATTGAACAGAAAATATGCAATCAGTAAAGACTTGGATAGAATGTATGAATATTTTCAATATCAATTATCTCGCTTGTCAGCAGGCAGAAAAACAACCATTATAGATGAATTAAAACCTCTTGTAATAGAGCTGCGTGATACATTTAAACAAGCAGACAGACTGAATATGCAAAGAAAATAAACATTGACGGCAGAGTTTCTGCCGTCTTTATTTTAAAAAGAAAGGAGAGCGTTATGATAGAAGAATATGTATCAAAGCTCACAAAATTGATGAAAAAAAAATATGAAAAAATGGTAGAGATTGAAAATATTACAAAAGATATAGAAGAAGCTTTAAAAAGAAATGATAAAGTATCTACAGATATGTTTATGAAAATGCGCTTGGAAGTAATGACAGAAGTAGATGGTATTGACGGAGAGATTTATGAAATCATTCAAGGAGGAGATGAAAATCAATATCACTATCTGAGAAATCTCATTCGTGTAGAAACACAGCAACAAGCTATGGATACGGAGTTTGAAGATGAAAAAATGTTGATGCTAGTAAGTTTGAGAGTCAGAAATGTATTAAAAAATATCATAGAAAAGGATAAAATAATGAATCAAAGACTTTTGGGAAAAGATTCTTTTTATGCAAAAAAGTAATATTTTGTATGGAATGTATTTTGATGAGACAAAGGCTGTCAATGAATAAGACAGCCTTTGTTTAGCAAAAATATTATAATAGATATTATGGTTGTAAAGGACAGATAGACCATAAGCAACCGCCCCTGTTTGTGGTCATATTTAACTGGTGGAGGAAAATAGTAATATCCCAAGGAGGAAGGCTGTTATCTAAATTTATGGGGTGGGCAATGGGGGTACTTTTCCATGTAAAATGATGTTGTGGAGCATGACAAAATATCCTTTGATAATAAGTTAATTTATCAAAAGATATTTTAAGGGATATTATG
>DVLQ01000088.1 GCA_018715395.1 Candidatus Coprocola pullicola
AGTTTATGGCATAGAAAATGGAATTGCAAATATCATATTATGTTTGCACCAAAGTATAGAAGAAAAGTATTTTATTACGAAAAAAGAAAGTAATAGGAGAAATATTGAGAAAATTGTGTGCATGGAAAGGGATAAATATACCAAAAGCAGAAGCATATCCAGATCATGTACATATGCTGGTAGAGATATCCCAAAAAATCAATGTCCTATCTTTTTATATAGAGAAAACCGCACATCTAATGCATAGTTCAAAAAACCTTCTGGCGTTGAAGTAGAAGTGATGCGGGTATTGCAAATATACATAGTTCATAGCATAGAAAATGGAATTGCAAATATCATATTATGTTTGCACCAAAGTATAGAAGAAAAGTAATAGGAGAAATATTGAGAAAATTGTGTGCATGGAAAGGGATAAATATACCAAAAACAGAAGTATGTCCAGATCATATACATATGCTGATAGAGATATCACCACAAACGAGTACATCAAGTTTTATGATTTATTTGAAAGATAAAAGCATCATGATGTGACAGAAACAATTTCTTGAGTTGAAATACAAATATAGAGTTTTGATATAGAGGCTATTATGTTGATACAGCAGTAAAAATGCAGACAGAATAGCTGAATATATAGCAAATTAATGAAGAGAAAGAGCAACTGGGAGAGTAACTGACACTGAAATGGGAAAACCCTTTTAAAGATAGCAGCGGCACAGTTGGCAAACCGGGTTATGCATTTACGCATAAGCGAGGAGCAAAGAACTATGCCTGCATGAAAAAAACTCTCGCTAGGCGGGTGGATATTTTTTACTTTAATAATACACCGCTTTGTGAGCGAGATGAAATCTTAAGTAAAAACATCGTCATTGATGTAAAATAAGGAGGTTCAGGCCTTAACTATTTTAACAAGAAAGAATAATGCTTTATATCAAATAGCTTATATTATACCAAATGGATGTGCAAATATCCTATCGTTTTTACTTCAAAGTCCAGAAGGAAAACCATTTATTCTCAATTGTATAAAGATATACAAAAGATAATAAAAGATTTGTGCAAATCAAAAAGATTACAAATCATAAAAGGGTACATGAGGTCAAAACATGTCTATATTCTATCAGAGATACCATCGAAAATAAATGCATCATCGTTTGTGGTATAAAAGTGCAATGATGATATTTGAGGGATATGCAAATTTCTGGGCAACAGGATACTATAAAGTACCATTGGACTGAATACAGCAATACATAAAAGAACAAGAAAAACAAGAGCAAATCAAAACACAAAAGAATAGAAAGCCTCTTTAAGGGCAACAGCCCAAGGATTGACCAAAATAGAACCACCGGCTAAGCCAATGGTTTGCTCTGTCCCTAGAAGGGTCTGTTACCAATACTTTGAAAATCCGCTAAGCGTTCTTCTCCTCCAACTGTCGCCTTTGGAGGCTATTTTTATTTGCTTTTACTTTTTCACCCGTAAACGAGTCACTGAAACGGATTTGATCTGCCATACAGTCTTCCTTTCACTGATTATTCACATATTTTTTTGTGTTTTTCTCAACTGTATCAACGTCATATCTTCTATACCAAAAGTTCTATTTTTACATTTGTATTATCAAATTTGCATATCTATCAAAAATAGTGAAAGATCTTTTCTTTCAAATATTCAACTATTTCTGACACACTGTATTTGAGTGGTATACCAATCGGCATATATATGATACAGACAACATTCTGCCCCTATCATTTCTATTGCTTTTTTTCATATCATTGTCTAAGTATTTTCCCTATTTCAGCTTTCATTTTTCTATATAATATCTGTCTTCTATGCTTTGGCGCAAATACAATATGATGTTTACATTCCCAACTTGTATGTGCTAAACAATGCATATAAAAACCTCCTATGCTTTCTTGTGTCTTGGCGGACTAACATAGGAGGCTATTGCTTGAAACTAAAGCTCGCTGATTTTCCCAACATAGCCGAGGGTTTTTATTGGTTTACCAAGTAAAAACCAGTGTCATTTCGACGCCGGCTATTTTATCACTTCTTATAGTGCTGGGGCAAACCACGTCATTTAGGCATGGTTATGATTTTTTATTGTATCACACTTGCCAATATTTCTGCCAAAGGTTCCATAGCATTTTTTGCTTCTTGTTTTGTATTCATTTGACTTCCTACTTCTATTAATAAAGACCGTGGCTTCATATGCAAGCTGTATCGATAGGCATGTAAATAAATTCTTCTTGTAAAATCGGGAAAAAGAGATTGCGCCGTTGTTTGCATCTGTAAACTAAATGCCAAATTATCCTGTAAATTTTCATTGGCAAGCCCTTCTGTAGGCTTTATTGCGCCATCTTGATTTAAACGGCACATACCATTAAAAAACATAATTTTGGCACATTGTTTTCCATCAATCTCCGTTACCAAATGAACGTTTTCAGGCAATCCATCTCTATGCATATCTATGACAACTTGTATGGTGGGATTTTCTTGCAATATTTTTTCTATGGCAGGCTCCATTCTTTCGTACGCGCCTAAAATCTGACCTTTGCCATCTACAATATCATATCTTCCTGTATCATGAAGCACTTCTATGCCATATTTTTTTTCCAATATATTTTTTAGTTCTTCTCCCACTCCCCATATACCTTCATTCATATCCTTTGACATATCGCTGTCTATAAAACCTTCCGTGGAATGGGTATGAAAAATTAACACTTTAGGACCTTTTTGACTATTGTCAATGGAAAAATCTTTTTCCAAAAACTCTTTTGGTTTAATATCTCCTTCCAATAAAGCAGTGCGAGAATCTACCAAATAATAATTTTGTTTTAAAAAATCCACATTTTCCATTTGCTGCAATAATTCCGGAGTCACTTGTGTGACTGTTTTAGAAGCCGGTACAGCGGAAGATTGATATGTAATATCATCAAAACCCACAATATTTTCAGAAATATCTTTTACCAGTTCAGGGTTTTGTTCGTCTTTACTATCGTCTTGATTAAAAAATTTGCTGACCGGTACACTAGGCATATCTGTTTTTGCCATGCTTGGAACCGTTTCTTCGATAAAAGCAAAAGCTCCCTCTTTTGTCAAAAAAAAGGCGGATAGTATAAAACAAGTTAAAAATCCTATGATACTTTGCATAATCATCTTTTTCATATGAGATTGTTGTCGAAAATTCAAATTGCTCCGCCTCCTTCTTTCTCGGCTGTTTACAGTTTATGCCAAAAAAAGAAAAAAAGAACTCACAATAACTATAGTAACGATCAGTTCAATCGTTCTTACAGCAAAAATTTTAAAAAAATATACCTATAAATATAATATTTTTAAATCCATTTATTTCATTTTCAAAAAATTTTTAGAAAAAATTTCTTTTTTTTGAATAAAATCCTCTTCTTTTATCGTCTAAATGATAAGGGGTAATGCTATTTATATTGAAATCTATTGGGGTGTGTTAATCTAATATGAAAATAAACATACAAAAAAGACTTTTAAAAATACAATCATAAAAAAGAGCATACAAATAAGCACCGACACCCGAAAAAATTTTTTAAAATAAAAACCAATGTTTTACTTGTTTTTGAGAGTATATAACACCTGCAACAAAAACAGATGCTTGTTCGAACAAATAACATTGGCTATGGATAAAATGATAATAAAATAAAAAATTAGAAATGATATCCCAAGCAAATTTAAAACAATGGAATCCTTTTTCCGTTTTGTACTAAGCTTTAAAATTTTTATGGAAAGATTCTATCACATGATTACCGGCATCATCGCCAAGAGAGCTGTAAACAGTATATTTTGATTCTGGATATTCCATTCTAAGAGGCATATGATAAGCATCAAAACCATCTGTAACAATGATAGGAGCAATTGCATTTGTAATATTGTGTAACTTTTTAAAGACAATAAGGGCAGTATTGCTCTCTCTTACACCGGACCTGCCTAAAGCAATCACAGTCCTTGTTTCAGAATCCAGCAATATCCAAATATCATGCTGTTGTTCTTTTATTTTAATATCAGTTTCTCGACATGCCATTGATCAGAATACAGATCGGTCTTTTGCAGAAGAAAGTGACAAACCGTTCTGAAAAAAAAGGAGTAAAATGACGAATCCAAAGATAAACAGAAAACAGAGAAACACAGATAGATAGTCAGTTAGTTTTATAAGAATCTTTATATCCGTCTAAGAGAGGGATAAGCCTCAAAGTAAAGCATAAGAGCATATAAAATAACATTTGGTGCAAAAGGAAATCTTTTAAAAGAAGCCTTGGTAAAAGCAGAAAACTTCTTTTTGCAAAAGTTCAAATGAACAATAGCTTCATTTTATGATAAATATCCTTGTCTATACTGTTGGTATAGTCAAAATTATTTGCATTTGTTTCGTTTAGCAAAAAGTCTTCCAAAACCGGCACTTTAATGGAATGTTCAGATAGAATGACACTTAAAATGAATAGAACAGTCGTATTTGTGCTAGGCAAAAATATTTCTGCTACAAATAGGGCATTTGGATAGCCTTTGTCAGAAGTTTTTATTTCATTAAGCTTTCAAGTAAACGAATGGTAACATTTACGACAAATTAGAATGACACTTAAAATGAATAGAACAGTCTATTTGTGCCAGGCAAAAATATTTCTGCTACAAATAGGGCATTTGGATAGCCTTTGTCAGAAGTTTTTATTTCATTAAGCTTTCAAGTAAACGAATGGTAACATTTACCACAAATTAGAATGACACTTAAAATGAATAGAACAGTCTATTTGTGCCAGGCAAAAATATTTCTGCTACAAATAGGGCATTTGGATAGCCTTTGTCAGAAGTTTTTATTTCA
>DVLQ01000089.1 GCA_018715395.1 Candidatus Coprocola pullicola
AGCAAGGGAGATACTGGAAGATTGTAACGAATATGAAATCCGTGTGCTGGTAGATGTTTTGAAAGCAGCCAAAACTTCCATGCGAACCATAAAAATGTTTGAAGCAAAGTTAAATGAGGACAAATAAAACCGTAGCGTGCAGATCACAATGGATTGTGAAATACAGCTACGGTTTTTCTTCTCCACTGAATTTATATCCCACACCCCAGACAGTGATGATATATCGTGGATTGTCTGGGTGTGGTTCAATTTTCAGTCTTAGCTTTCTGATGAACGAGGAAAGATTGCTTGCGTCGGGTGCATTGTCATATCCCCATACTTTTTCGTATATCTGTTCTTTTGTGAACACCTGTCCTTTGTGACTGGAAAGGAAATGCAGTAGGTCAAATTCTTTAGCGGTTAGATGTATTTCATTTCCTTTTTCATCAGTAACGGTACGAGTAAAATAATTTATATCTATACTGTTACATTTCTTGCTTAGAAAAGCAGGTGCAGTACACAAAGTATTTGACAGACATTCTACGAGCTGATTAAAAATCTGTTCTTCTTTATCTGTAAATTCTGCAATTAGTATTTTCCCATATTTTCACCTGCCTATATAATTTAAAAAATTCCTTGCCTTAGTTTTTATACTGCCCAGCCTAAACTTTCTTGTTGTATGTGATATAACTTATGATATAAACCGTTCTTTCTCATAAGTTCATTATGAGTGCCATATTCAACAAGTTTTCCATTATCTAAAACTAAAATTTGGTCAGCGTCCACAACAGTTCTCAAGCGGTGAGCAATTATGATAACTGTTTTATTCTCTACTAATTTTGCAATAGCTTTCTGTACGAATACTTCATTCTCTGGGTCTAAGGAAGCTGTTGCCTCGTCCAAAAGAATGATTGGAGAGTCTTTTAATAAAGCACGTGCAATGGAAATCCTTTGACGTTCTCCTCCAGAAAGTGTACTACCATTTTCACCTAATATGGTATTGTAGCCGTCAGGCATATTACGGACAAATTCATCACAATAAGCCGCTTTAGCCGCAGCAAATACCTGTTCTTTAGTTGCATTTGGATTTCCCATTTGAATGTTATTAAATATTGTGTCATTGAATAGAGTAACGTCTTGAAAAACAAATGACATTTCTTGCATAAGACTTTCTGGATTGATTGTCTTAATATCTTTATTCCCAACAGTAATGGTTCCTTTTTGAATTTCCCAAAATCTTGCAATCAATTTTGAAATCGTACTTTTTCCACTTCCAGAAGGTCCAACTAATGCGGTCACATTGCCCTGTGGAATTTTACATGATACATCATGGATAACTTCTTCCTCATTATAAGCAAAAGAAACATGGCTCAATTCTATATCATATCTTTTAGATGTTTGCTGTTTGCCACTCATTACAGGAGCTGTTAAAAGTGTTCTCATTCTTTCTGTAACTACATTTAGATTTAATAACGTAGTAAGCTGAGATAATATAGCCAAAATCGGACCATAAATTTTAATTACGATTAAAAAGAACATTAAAAGAGGTAATAATTCAATTTGTCCATCAAGTAATAATAAAGTTCCAACAAAAATTGTTATCCCTATACCAGCTTGTAAAATCATACTTGCACCGGACATAAAAACTCCGACAACCATTTCAACCTTAACTGCTATTTTCTTCATAGCCAGAAGTGCCTTGTTCAATGTTGAGAACTGAGAACCGCTCAAATTACAAGATTTAATTATTTTCATTCCCTCTAAATATTCTTGTACTTGACTAGAAGCCTGTAATTTTGCATCAACTTGACGTTCAAACAATTTCTTTTGATATTTTCTACTTAACCATATGATTAAAAATGCAAGTGGCATAGTAATAAATACACAGATTGCTAAACGCCAGTCAAAAAAAGCAAGTAAGATACAAGTTATTGTTGCAGAAATTACATTCGCAATAAGTGGTGGTATGGTACTGCTTAGCATAGACTCCATACTACTGCAATCAGACATCATATTTGTTGTCAACTCAGATAAATCCTTTGTATTGAAAAAACTCATAGGAAGTTTTCTAAGATGTTCTGCAATACGAAGTCTAGTAACATTTGACTCTTTATATGACGCTATATATGTTTTTCTATAATCATTTTTTGCCGCCAAAAAGACTAAAATTGCAGAAACAACACCAGCTCCCCAAAGTAACCAAATATGTTCCCATACGAGTTCTTTTCCTACAAACGGATTTAACAACTCACTGAAAATCATTACCGTTATACAAAATGGAAGCAACATTGTTATATTAGTTAAAGTACAAGCAAAGATAGCCTTTTTTAAATCGGAATATCCTTTATCAGATAAAAATAATGCTTCTTTCAATCTTTTCATATTATTGCACCGCCTTTCCATTGATTTTCCAATCGATTGCTTCAGTATAGTGTTGCCACATCTGATGATAACGTCCATTTTTCTGTATTAAACTGTTGTGGTCTCCACACTCAATTAAATAACCGTTTTCCATTACAATAATTTTATCAGCATTACGTATTGTTGATAGGCGGTGTGCAATAATAATGACAGTTTTATTCTGCATTAACTTTTCAAAAGCCTTTTGAATTAAATATTCGTTCTCTGGATCGCTGAACGCAGTTGCTTCGTCTAATACAATAATTGGTGAATTTTTAATAATTGCCCTTGCAATAGCAATTCTTTGACGCTCTCCGCCAGAAAGATGTATACCTTTTGTTCCTATCACAGTATCGTAACCGTTTGGTAACTTCATAATAAAATCATGACATTGTGCCGCTTTAGCCGCTTGAACAATCTGTTCTTTTGTTGCATTAGGATTACCCATACGGATATTGTCATAAATACTTTGTTTAAACAGGAAAATATCTTGAAATACAAAACTGACATGCTTCATTAAGTCGGTCATAGACATATCTCTAATATCTACATTTCCAATCTTAACACTGCCAGTAGTAACGTCCCAAAATCTAGAAATCAAATTTGCTATCGTACTTTTTCCTCCACCAGACGGACCGACGATTGCTGTTATTTCACCTTGTTTAGCTTCAAAATTTACATTTTGAATTGCCCAGTCGTTTTCCTTTCCTGTGTATGAAAAACATACCTTATCAAAAACAATGTTATCATTTTCTGGTTTTTTGGGATTTTTTGTTTCTGGTAATACAGGAATATTAAATATTTCGTCCATTCTTGCTACATTACCATTGATTTGCATGAATGACTCTGATACATACATAATCTTATTTAATACTCCAGCAACAGCAGGTACAAACAACAAATAGAAAATGAATGTCATCAAAAAGTTTTTAAAATCTGTTGTATTAGAGCCAATGAATATACCTACTGGAATTAACACAAGATAAATATTGTTGATGATTGTTGTAAATGCAGGCATACAATTCTGCCACCCAAGAGAAAACTTCAATACCCATTCTGTGTACTCTGTAATTGCGTGTTTCAATCGTTCAAAAGAATTAGCCGTTTGATTAAATGCTTTTACAACGGGCATACCTCGTACATACTCAACAGAAGCATTGTTCATATCTTCGAGAGCAACTTGATATTTTTCCATGTTTTCTTTCATTGCTCCACTACCATAACCCATAAACTGAACAATAAAAGCTAAGATAATTCCAACTAAAGAAGCTAAACCAAAACGCCAGTCCACTGCAAATAACAGAATAACCATAACAATAGGAGCGGTTACAGAAGCGACAAAATCCGGGAATTGATGTGCAATGAAACCTTCAACACTTTCTATATTATCATCCATTATTTTTCTAAAACGACCACTTCCGATAGTTAAATGATAACCTAAAGGTATTTGTGTAATATGTTCAGAAAATTTGATTTTCAATTCATATAATGTCCCAAAAGCCGCTATATGAGAGCAAAAGATTGCTAAGAAATATAACAGTATGTTAGCAACAATACCCCCTAAAGCTAGCCAGCCATAGCTCATAACTTCTCCAATATTCAAACTATCTAAATTGGGATAGACCTGAATAATCGAAGTAATAATGAAATAAACCGCTATATATGGAACAAAAGAAGCAATAGACGCTAAAGAAGAAAGAATTGCTGATAAGAATACCAAGCCTTTCTTGTTTGAAGCCAGTTCCAAACAGCGAGATAAACCAGTCTTTGGTTTTGTTTGTTTTGGCGATTTTTTTGCCATATTAAAATCCCTCCTTAAAATAAAAATGATGTGGTTAGTATCAACTAACACACATCATTTTAGTTGGTATTCGTATTTCTTTCTACTCCATAGTTATATATATTGCCCTAAAATAGCCCAAAAGTGTTAATTATTTTTTTCGATAATCTTTTGGGAGTATGCCATACACAGAATGAAATGCTATCGAAAATTTACTTGCATTACTATAACCTAAACTCATAGCAATTTCATTTATTTTTCTGTCAGTATTCTTTAGTTCGTTAGCGGCGATATTCATTTTGTACTTTTTCATGTAAGCATAAGGAGTATCACCATATATTTGAGTGAAAACTTTGTGAAATAAGGATAAATTGAAATCTTTTTCAGCAGTTAATTGTTTTAATGATATTTTCTCATCTAAATGTTCTATCATTGAATTATGTATCTCTTTTGCAAACTGTATATATTTTTTATCATAATATTTAAAATCACTTTTATTATGACGTGAAAGAGAAGCAATATGATATAAAAATTCCAATGCTTTAATGCGGAAATATTCAATTTTTTCCTTATCCTTTGCACTATAAATTTCTGAGAATAAATGCTTTAAATCAGAGCTAGGCTGGCTTAAATAACCTTTTTCGTCTAATGCTAATTTTTCACTTAAATTATCAATATCTATATTAAACATTTTTAAAATGTTTTTGGTGTTTTGACTAACTTCGTGCTTATCAATAACTAAGCTAAAGGCATAACATTTTTTTAGAGGAAATGAGAAGGAAATTGGTAAATACTTTGTTCCCATAATACTAAAATAGCCTTCAGATAAGTAAAAGATTTGATGATTTGAAAATTCACATTCATATCTTCCAGTATGACAATGCACAATAGAAATTATATCTGGATTAAATTTTTGAGAGGGCATAACTTCCTCTGTATCAAAATCCAGAAAACAGCATGAAATACCATCAAATAGATTATAATTTGATACAATTTCTTTCCCTTTACACCCATAATTGATAACAAAATAGTTCTGATTTTTTTTAATAACTTCTGCTTTTTCACCATACCACGATTGGTTATAATGAATATTCACTTTGTACACCTCACAAATTGTTAGTATCGACTAACTTAAATTCTAACATAATTTCAGGTTTTAAGCAACAAATCGACCATTGCAATCGCGTAACTCAATAAGATAGCGTGCAAATCTATATAGAAATGCACGCTTTCAATCGTTATCCTATAA
>DVLQ01000090.1 GCA_018715395.1 Candidatus Coprocola pullicola
TTCAATCTCACTGTTGGTTGTTTCAATTTGTTCTCTCAGTTTTTGTACAATGTTAATATCTGCTTTTTCGTTTTCCCATTTTGCTTTTAGGCTGTTAAATTGCTCTCTTGTTTCTGCCAGTTCTTTTTGTATTTCTTCCAAATGTTCTTTTGAAAGCTTATCGTTTTCTTTTTTCAAAGCCGCTTCTTCTATTTCATATTGTATAATTTTTCTTTGTATCACATCTAATTCTGTAGGCATAGAATCAATTTCTGTACGAATCATAGCACAAGCTTCATCCACTAAGTCAATGGCTTTATCAGGCAAAAATCTGTCTGAGATATACCTGTTGGAAAGTGTAGCTGCCGCAATGATTGCTTGATCCTGTATTTTCACACCATGATATACCTCATACCGTTCTTTTAAACCACGCAGTATTGCAATGGTATCTTCTACTGTTGGCTCATTAACCAGTACAGGCTGAAATCTTCTTTCCAGAGCAGGATCCTTTTCAATATATTGTTTATATTCATTTAATGTGGTAGCTCCAATACAATGCAGTTCTCCTCTTGCCAGCATAGGCTTTAGCAGATTGCCAGCATCCATAGCGCCGTCTGTTTTTCCCGCTCCTACAATGGTATGCAGTTCATCAATAAAAAGTATGATTTTTCCTTCGCTTTTTTTCACTTCATTGAGTACAGCTTTGAGTCTTTCTTCAAACTCTCCTCTAAACTTTGCTCCGGCAATCAAAGACCCCATATCCAAAGAAAATATCGTTTTTTCTTTCAAACTGTTAGGAACGTCTTCTTTTACAATTCTTTGTGCCAACCCTTCTGCAATAGCAGTTTTACCTACACCGGGTTCTCCAATTAATACAGGATTATTTTTTGTTTTTCTGGAAAGAATGCGAATCACATTTCTAATTTCATCATCTCTGCCAATGACAGGGTCTAGCTTTTGATTTCTTGCTTTTTCAACCAAATCCGTACCATATTTTTTCAAAGCGTCATAAGTTGATTCCGGCGAATCACTTGTTACTCTTGTATTGCCTCTTACTTTTACCAATGCTTTTGTAAAATGATTCTTATCAATACCATATTCTTCAAATATTTTTTTCATTGCCGCATTCGGGCTTGTAACCAAAGATAGAAAAATGTGTTCTACAGAAACATATTCATCTTTCATACTATCTGCCAATTTTTCTGCCTTTGTAAAAATTTTATCCATATCCGCCGCAATATAAACTCTTCCGGCTTCTCTGCTTCCTGAAACATGAGGTAATTTTTCAATTTCTTGCTCTACTTTTTTTACAATACCATTGATATTGACGCCCATTTGTATCAAAAGTTCCGGTATTAATCCTTCTTCTTGTGTCAATAATGTATAGGCTAAATGTTGCTGCTCTATTTGAGGATTTTGATATTCTGCGGCAACAGTTTGCATATTTTGTATTGCTTCAATGGATTTTTGTGTATATTTTTGTAAATTCATAAATTCATTTCCTCCTTGTATATAATCTATTCTTTTTTAATTGTATTTTCTACTGCTACAAAAAACAGATTTTTTTCATACCATTTTTCATCATATTTCTCTCTCATTTCTTTTTTTCCATATCCATAGTATAAACTATTAGCACTCACTTGTAAAGAGTGCTAACAACTTTTTTTCATATTATAAAACGAAAATTTCAATAAAAAGTTTATTGTTTTTTTACTTTTTATTGAAAACAATTTCATATTGTGGTTAAATAACTATATCTATAATTATTTGTAAAATTTTCTTATTCTATCAAAAATTTGGAGTGATGTTATATGACAGAAGAATTAAGAAATCAAATAAAGGGTTTGCGTCTAACTAAAAAAGAAAAAATCATTGCTGAGTTTGTACTGGATCATTTTGCAGAGGCTTGTTTTATTACTTCAACAGATATGGCAAAAAAACTTCATGTCAGCGACTCTTCTGTCATTCGTTTTACACGAACATTAGGTTATTCCGGTTTTATGGATTTTCAAAGAAGTATTCGCAAAACATATACAGACAAAATCAACAGTCTTTCCGAAAATATTATTGTTCCCTCAGAACGCTTAAAATTAAGTATAGACAAATTAGACCAAAATAATATTACAGAATCCTATTTTTCCAATGTTTTAAAAAACATCAAAAATGTCGTCACAACCAATGACATAAAAGCTTTTGAACAGGCAAGCGACACCATCATTTCAAGCCATCACAAATATATTTTGGCTTCTCGAGCAAATTCCGGCGTTGGAGATATGTTACTTTTATTATTAAAACATATGTTGCCAAATGTTCACGAAACTTCTTATCCTGCTCTAAACGTCATTGACCACCTATCAGATATTACAGAAAATGACTGTTTAATTGCCATCAGCTTTCCTCGCTACTCCGAAATGGATTTATTGGCAGCACAAATGGCTTATGACGCCGGAGCAAAAATATTACTTTTTACAGACAAAGCTAGTTCTCCTTTAGCCCAATATGCTACAAAGCTTTTAAAAGTTAGTGTAGATAGCAATACCTTTTTCAATTCTTATGTTTCTGTTATATTTGCTTGTGAGCTTCTTTGTTCCTTTATCAGCAAAAAAGTGGGTTATTCCAATGAAGAAAAATTAAAAACCATTGATAAATATCTTTCCAAAGTGGGTTTATTTTAAATCAGAACCATACCTAAAAAACATGGTTTGCTCTAGTCTTATCAGGGTTTATAAATAGCCGGTGCATGACCCCGGCTTTCACTTTCTTCAAGCCTTGATGGTAGGATTGTCTGCTCTGCTTAAAAGGGTCTTTCTATTGCTTTATATTTCGCTTGTCTTCCATTTGATACTACTTTTCTTATTTTCTTATGTATTTCTGTATTCAAACCAACTATACTCACATAATAGTTGCCTAGAAATTTATATTTTAAATTTGTATGTTGGTGGAATATCATCATGGCACTCTTTTTTTCAAATACCCCACAAATGATAACGCACTCATTTTTAATGGTATCTCTCCTCTATACATGATTTGACATCATATGCCTTTTTATGATTTTGCTTTGCATTTATACAAATCTTTTATTATTTTTTAGATATCTTCACCTAATTGATAGTAAATGATTTTCTTGTATTTTAAAGTAAAAACCATATAATACTTGCATACTTATTTTTTATGTACTAAACTTCATCTCACCCTCAGAACAAGTGATTGCGAAAAACTACTTTGCAGTCTTTGATGCTAAAGTCATAATAAAAAACTCCTTGAAATCATTCCAAGGAGTTTTTTGTTATTAACTTGATTTGTAAAAAGTATGAATTAGTCATCATAGTCTACTTCATAGTCATATATAGCACCTGTTGTTGCATCAATATCCATGCTGTATTCAATATACCCATTTCTCAATTCTACTTCATATACTAGTCTGCCATGTTCATAGTCTGGATGAATTTCCCATAATGTTGCTCCGGGAGCCTTTGCTTGTGCAATTTGTTTTGCTCTTTCAATACTAATTGTCGCTCCTTGAGGAGTGCTTACTGCTGGAGCTGGCGTTGTCACCGGCGCACTTACTGCCGGAGTCGGTGTTGCCACTGGTGCGCTTACTGTGGGAGTTGGTGTTGTCACTGGAGTACTAGCTACTTGTGGTGTTGCTATGGAAGTACTTACTGCTGGTGTAGTTGTTGTAAGACCATTGAGTGCTGATGCTGGTATCATAACATAGTAAGAGCCATTTGCTGTTGGTATGTATTGAAAAGTAACATTACTTGCTGTATCTGTTATCCAAGATGACGCCGCAAATACCTGTGTTGTTCCAATCCCTAATGCTATGGTAGCTGCCGCCAACCCTACAATTTTCTTTCCAAATTTCATTTGAATTCCTCCCTCAATTTCTCTTTTTATTTCCATTGTTTTTATTGTAATTATTGTAGCAAAAAAAAATTAAAGTAAAATGAAAAATGATACATATTTTAAATTTTTTTCCATAAAATTAAAATTTTTATTTTATATAGATACATAAACTCATTAATTTTTATAAAAAAACTACTTCTTAGAACAAATTTAATTTATAAAATAAAAAAAACAATATCCCAATATATTCTTTATTTTTTCAAAGTCTAATTAAAAGAAATTTCTTTCTACCAATAATGCTTTCAAAAAACTTTGAAGATATCATTCCAAACTTTTTTGTTGATATTTTCTTATTTTATTTTTATTATTTTGTGTTATTCTTAACAAAGAATACACTATTTTTGTATATAAAAACAGATATCTATTTTAAATTTTATATACAAAAACTCCTTAGAATAATTTCTAAGGAGTTTTTGCTATTTTATTTGTAAAAAAGATTAATCATCATAGTCTACTTCATAATCATAAATAGCACCTGTTGTTGCATCAATGTCCATGCTGTACTCGATATATCCGTTTCTTAATTCTACTTCATATATTAATCTGCCATGGTCATAATCTGGATGAATTTTCCATAATGTTGCTCCGGGAGCTTTTGATTGGGCAATTTGTTTTGCTTTTTCAATGCTGATTGCAGCACCCTGTGGCGTACTTGCTGCGGGCGCTGTTACAACCGGTGTAACTGTTGCAGGAGCAGGTGTAGTTACTGCAGTTTGAGCAGGTAGCGTTGTTTGAACATTACTTTGTTGCACTGCCATATTGCTTGTAAATTTAATATCTCTATCTAATACGGCGCCACTTTGTGGGTTAATTTTATATTCCCCTGTAATTTTTGAATTATAGAAAGTTACTTTATATTCTTGTAATCCATCGTCCCATTCCAAATAAGCTGTTATAAACTGCGCATCGGGAATTTCTTTGAGTACAACATTTTTTGCATCTTCTACAGAAAGTGTAACCTGTGTACTTCCATAGCTATATCTTGCTTCACTGTCAAAAGAGATTGGCTGTTGTGTTGTTTTGTTAATATCAATTTCATAGAATGTACCTGTTGATTCGTTAAACATTTTGATTTCATATTTATTCCAGTCTTGTTCTGTTGCTAAGTGTACGCTTCCTGCCGGTACATATTGAGATGCAATGTTTTTTGCTTGTTCTGCTGTCAATGTTGCGGCAAATACTTGTGTTGTTCCAATTCCTAACGCCATTGTGGCTGCTATCAAGCCAAAGGCTTTTTTTCCAAATTTCATATTAATTCCTCCCTTATTTTTTTTCATATGCTTTTGCTTTTGTTGTATTTATCATAACAAACAAAAATTAAAAAAAAATGAAAAATAATACATTTTTTTAATCTTTTTTCTCTAACGGAAATTTTATTGTAAATATACTGCCTATATCAGGCTCGCTTTCTACAAAAATTTCTCCTCTGTGAACAGTACAAATCCACTTTACCATAGATAATCCAAGTCCTGTTCCTTCACTACTTCTAGCGCTATCTCCTCTATAAAAGCGATGCCATATTTTTTCTTGTTCCTCTTTACTAATTCCTTTTCCTGTATCTTTTACAGATAAGATGCAACTTTCATTTTCTTTTTTTAAAGAAACAATCACATTTCCGCCTTTTTTATTATACTTTACAGCGTTTCCTATCAAATTTGTCAAAAGTCTAATACAAAGCGTTTCATCCGCCCACAAAGAAATACCGCTTTCTATATTGCATTGCAGCTTTATATCTTCTTCCTGTGCTTTTTCTTCCCATTCTTCTACTGTCATTTCACAAAGTTCACTAAAATCCACTCTCTCCCAGTCAGGTTGAAATCTTCCACTGTCGGCTCTTGCTAACAGAAGTAACTGTGATAAAAGAGTAGACATTCTTTTGCCTTGTCGCAATATTGCTTCAAAACAATATTGTTTTTCTTTTTCTTCAACAGTTTCCAAGCCATACTCACATTGAGAAAGTATGATACTGACAGGAGTTCTTAATTCATGAGAGGCGTCAGATGTAAATTGTCGTTCTCTTTCAAAAACTTTTTGCAGTCTTGCTAACATTTTATTGATGGTAGCACTCAAATTAGATATTTCATCTCCCGAACTGTCATTGGGTAATCTTAAAGTCAAATCTTCTCCGGATATAATTGATTCTGCTGTTTTTGTCATTTCTCCTATGACAGCAAAAGCTCTTTTTGTAATCAACCAACCTCCTATCCATGCCACACCAATAAATACAGGTACAGCACAAAGTGCTAATATAATCATATTTTGTAATGTTGATGTCACTTCTGAAGTAGAAATAATACCTCTCACCCAAAAACCCGTATCATCTTTTTCAGCATATAAATCATGTACCATCCAGACTTCTTTTTCCATAACAACCCTTTTCACCGACTGGTCTTCTAATATAGAATCTACTTGCATTCCTCTATTAATTCTTGGAGCTATTAATCGTCCATTTGTGTCATAAACAAATATAGAAACGCCATCTTTATAAAAGTCCATATCTTCTGTATCCATTTCTCCATTATGAAAACGTACTTCCTGCACCGTATCTGAAACAATATCCAATAATTTATATTTTATCTGTCTTGTAAAAACTTGTCCGGAAAATGCAAAAAGATATACTACTACTACACAAAGCAACATAATCAGCAAACTGGTATACCAGAGTGTCACACGTCCTTTTATAGAGAGTTTTTTCATATTCATTCCTCCCCATACAGCCGATATCCTACACCTCTTACAGTATGTATCAGTTTTTTATCAAAATCCGCATCTATTTTTTTTCTCAAATATCTCATGTATACATCTATAATATTACTGCCTCCTTCAAAATCATAATCCCATACATGCGTCTCCATTTGCGCTCTTGAAATAGTTTTTCCTTGGTTTCTCAAAAGATATTCCAGTATAGCAAACTCCTTTGCAGAAAGTTTAATATCTTTTTCTCCTCTTTTGACCACATGAGCCGATAAATCCATTGTTAAATCTTCTAAAGAAAGTATATTTGTTTTTGCAGATGTATTTCTTCTCAAAAGAGAACGCACTCTTGCCAGCAATTCTTCATAGGAAAATGGTTTTGTTAAATAATCGTCTGCTCCCGCATCTAAGCCTTCTACTCTATCATGCACAGCATCTTTTGCCGTCAAAAACAATATTGGCATTGCATTTGCCTTTGCTCTTAAAGCTTTTACAACTTCTATTCCATCTTTTTTTGGCATCATAATATCTAATATAGCCAAATCATATGTTGTATTTTCCAAATAATATAAGGCGTCTTCTCCATTATCACAGCCATCTACTCCATAGCCCTCTTTTTTGAGTCTTTTTACAATAATTTCTTGTAAATCTTTTTCATCTTCTGCAATCAATATTCTCATACCATTTCCTCCTTATTCATATCATTTCTTTTCTATTTTATATCTGTTATGTTCAAAGAAACATAGAAAAAAATATTTTCATTTTTTTCATCGTATTTTCATTTTTATCTGATATACTAAAGCCAAAAGATGAAAACTACATTAAATTTATACATATTATTTTAAATTTTATAGAAAGGGAGGACTTTCATTATGAAAAAATATATGGCAATACTATTTTCTGTATTGGTATTAACTGCTTGTGATAGCATTGTTACAAAAACACAATCTTCTGTTGCTCCTATGACACAACCCATTGTTCAAGAAACTCCGATTGCAGAAACTGCCACAACATCTAATACAACTACACAGGCGGCAACCACACAAACCCCTTCTAATACACAGACTGCACCTATTACACAAACTGCACCTGCTACACAGACCGCTCCTATTACACAAACTGCACCTGCTGTGCAGACCGCTCCTATTACACAAACTGCACCTGCTGTAACTTCTACTATCACAGATGAAACCGTAACAGCATATTATCAAAATGTTGCCGAGGAAAAAGCCATAGAAGCAGATATCGAAAAATTAGAAACAGATTTTCGCATGGGACGAATACAGCAAGATGCTTTTAGAACACAAAAATCTACATTAAAACAACAAGAAAATATGTTGGAAGCTCAAATTGAACCTTTAGAACATATCATACCTGCTTATACACCGCCTCAAAACTGGGTTGATACTTCAAATATGCAGGCAATGATACAAAAATTGCAAGAAATAAAAATGACTTCAGATCAATTTGAATTTTCTCTTGACCAAGCTGAATATAGCTACATTTCCGGCAACATTACAAGAGACGCTTATAAGCAACAAGTCATAGAAATTGAAAAACAAAAAGATATCTTAGACAGACAAGAAGATATCTTAGAAAATATTTTGGAGTCCTATGGTTGGGACGACTAATCTAAAAAACAAACATTGTATATTTTTTTCTTTTATGGTATAGTAATAAAGGGTATCTTTTATTAAGGTAAAGGGGAGGATACAAAGGGAAGTCCTCTCCTTTGTTTTTTTCTTCTTTTTAAAAATAAAAAAGATAGAGAGCCCGTCTAGCTTCCCAATAGACGGACTCTCCACCACCAAACTGCTTGCCTTTATCATTGTATGTTACTACTTCTTCTAAAGGCAACCATCATGCAGAGGTAGCCCGCCTCTGCATATTTTTTGACAGCATTGACTGTCTTTTTGCCAAAGTTTTTTGCTTTGGCTTTTTTGTTTCAAAAAAGTCATCTCTACCTTCCCATTTATAGATATGACTCTTTTTTAATAAAGCAAGGATTTTCCAATTTAGATTAAAAAGATTGGTGATTTTTTGCTGAGAATGTTTTTATTTTTTTTGATATATCATTGAAAAATCCTAGCTGATAAAACAGCGGAAACCTTACCAAAATAGATTTCCTGTATGAACAACAGTAGTTACCGATAAAGTTTACCACTGTAGTATCCTGTATATTTGTCTGTTGCAGACTCATAAACATAATCATCCAAATCCAATGTTCCTTTATAGATATAACCATCTTGTTCTAAGCTAGCGTCTAATTTTTTAGGTAAATAGCCATATTGAACATATTTATAATTTCTCACCACTAAATATCTAGCCGCCCTTTCATCAGGAGTTTGAATTTGTACATCATTTTCTGTCAGTACCACCGTATCAGTGCCTGAAATAATTTCATTTTTGAAATCAACATTTTCTTCAATTAAACCTACACTCATATTTTCTTGTGATATCATATCATTTTGTCTTTCATCTACCACTGCATTGCTTGTTGTAGCAAAAACCGATGTCACACTTGTTACAATCAAAACCGATGTAACCATTGTAAGTGCTGATACCTTTTTCCACTTGCTCAAAAGTTCCACCCTTTCTTTCAATGCATTTTGTGAAAATCCATTATACAAAAATAAACCTCTTTTCTTTTTCTTTCCACTTTTATCCGCCTGCTGTACTTTGTCTGCAGCAGCTATAATGCTTAATGCATACTTTTTCTTATTTTCAGGTTGAAAAAATTCAATTGCTCTATTATCACAAAAAACTTCAATATCTCTTGCAATATATTTTCTCATCATATATATTAGAGGATTAAACCAGTTGATACAAATTACTACCTGCACAATAATTTGCCACAATACATGATGATACTTAATGTGCATATATTCATGACATAACCAATGCTTTATGGTATCTTCATTTTCTATGTCATAATCATATGGCAGTAATATAATAGGAAAAAACAGACCTACTGATACAGGCATATCTAATCCCCATGATAATTTAATCGGTACTTTTTTAAAATTCTTTTGCGCTTTCATCCATTGTACAGGAAAAGAGTCTTCCTCTAATGTAATGGAATTTCTTATTGTAATAAAGTTTCCTAAATAAGAATAAATACACCAAAGCGCTGAAACAATTATTCCTATTATCCAAATGATATGTATAAGTTCTGTTCCTGAAATAACAATTCCTGTTTCTTCTTGTATTATCATTGTTTCTACAGATATCGGCTGCATTGTACTAAATATATCGCTTCGATAAAACATATCGTCTTTAAAAAAATAATACAAATTAAATATGCTTACTTCGCAAGTGATTGACCATGGAATCAATAATCTTATGATTGCAAGTATCCAAAGAGTACAAAACATGATATTCGGCAATTTTTTAAGAGCTGTATCTCGAAGCAACATCGTAAAAGCAATAATAAGACTCGCCGAAATATTCATTTCAACAATACCCATTCTAATTACCCTCACATATTATCCAATAATTTTTTGGCTTCTTCTATTTCCTTCTCTGATAACTTTGTACTACCCAAAAAAGCATTTAAAAACAATGCCGGAGATTTTTCAAACATTTTATTTACAATATCGTTTGCACTTTGTATTCCCATTTCCTCTCTTGTTTTTAACGGCTTACAGATAAAGTTTGGTTCTTGCCGTTCTATTAATCCCTTTTCAATACTCTTTTTTAAAACAGTATATGTGGTATTTTTATTCCAGCCTACTTTCTCTGCTAGTATACGATATAATACGCTCGCAGGCATCTCACCTTCTTGCCATAAAACAGATAACACCTTTAATTCTGATTCCAGTAATTTCATGCCAACCAACTCTTTTCCAAAAAAAATATTCAAATTTCATTTTTTAATTTATTTGCCTATTTTCTTCGTCTGCTCTTCCATAATAACACAGACTAAATTCCTAGTCAACTATTTTTTTATTTGTTTTTACAAATTTCGACAATATTATATATCTGACCTTTTGCGTGCTTCAACTATACTCTAACTTTTGAAATAGACTGTTTGAATGGTTTTATTATCACCACATTTAATTTACTTTATCCATTTTTAGCTGCCCCTTTATCAATCATAAAAAATCCTTTTTGCCAAAGTATTTCTATTGCTCTTTTTTGTCAATATCATATTCTGTACTACTACAATCCTAGCATATCCCTCTTTTTTCGTCAAGACATATGCTTTCAAAAATATATTTTATGAATTTGCAAATCCCTTTTTTGAGCATAATTTAGTGTATATGCTGTTCCTCCTCCTTCTTTTTGGTCAATAATGGCAATCAAAAGCGTGGAATGTTCTACCATATATCGGTTTCTTTGATGATAACACCCTCTTGTATTATATTCTTGCACTGCCCAAGTTTGTTGACAATGCTCCATTGCTTTTTTCACTCTTTCCGAAACCTTTTTCTTTTTATAGGGTAAATATGCTTTTAATACAATATCATACCCTCTTTTTTGTAATGCTATCACAGTTTCTGCCGCCAACAAATCTGCTCCTTCTGCAAATCCTGATAAAAAAATTTTATATCCATTTTTTATAGCATACTTAATCTCCTTTTTTATCAATTTTTTTATTTTTTTTTCCTTTTCTATAGGAATTTCTCTTCTTCCTGAAAAACAACAAGTTATATTTCTTTCTTCTTGTATAATTTCTTTTTCTTTTAATATGTGTAATGTTGTTTTTTCCTTTTGTTCTCTGTCCCATTGTTCCAATATCTTTTTGGCGTCGTCCAACTCTTCTTGTGTCAATCTGTCAATCCCACCATAAAACCATTCTCTTTGCATATCATTCATCTTTTTCAATTTATCAATTATGATTTCAGCTATGCTAAACACTTTTTCCCTCTCCTTTCTTCTATTGGATATATTTTTTGAGTGATAGATATCTTTTTTTCAAAAAATTAGTTTTTAATATATTTTTAAATCTAAATATTAGTTAATTATATACTTTCATAAAAATCTTTTCATTAGCCATTATAATCTATAGAAAAAGGTGAATAGGAGGTATCTTTTGTGCTTGGTAAACGATTATCTGAATTGCGAAAAAATGCATCTATGACACAAAAAGAACTTGCAGCAAAACTTAATCTAACAGCATATTCTATATCCGCTTATGAAAACAATCACAATGAACCACCGGACTCTGTTAAAATACTCATTGCAAAAACCTTTAATGTTTCTATAGACTATTTGCTTGGCTTAACAAACAACCAAAATCCTTATGAGCCAAATCGTCGCTGTTTCTATCTTCCTCCATCTTTTCCGACATCGAAAGAACAGGACCTCAAAGATTATATTGAATTTTTAATTTTTCAGTCTAAAAAAACACAACATAAATCTTAATAAATTCATTCAAAAAATATATCACTTTCTTTATAAATATTATTTTTTATTGTTCACAATATATAGTATAACTCATTTTTTCTACAAATGGTAAAAATTAATGTTATAAATCATGAATTTGGCGCATAAATTACAACATTTGGCGCATAAAATAAAAAGATACCTATTGATATCTCTTTTTGCCTTTCAAAAACCCTCTCTTTTTGCTTTTTATTTGTTTCTTTTTTATTACTAAAAAATAAATTTTTATTGATCATAAAACAAAAAACAGCCATGTAAACATGACTGTTTTTTTATCATACCGCTATATCAAATTTTGCTCTGTTATCCTCTCGTCCTTATTAATTTGTTTTTGTGTTGTTTCAAAAGACGTTCTCAAAATTGTATTGTCCGGAAGGGTTATCGTCAAAATATGCTGACCTTCTTGCAATGTCACACCATTGATAATTGATACGGATAAAACAGTACTATCCTTTTTAGATGTGCTATACAATGGTCTTCCTCCATTTAAATTAGAAATATCTACTTGCATATTATGGTAGCCGCTTCCAATGGCTTCTTCAAAGTCTTTATTAAAATATATATCAATCTCACTTTCTGTCAAAACTTCTACTTTTGTAATCTCCAAAGCATCTTCATCTGGCATTTGCTCCGGTTTTTGTTCATATTTTTTAATAGGCTCACTATAATAAAATGTACTGTCTTGACTTCCATTTTCATTTTCTGTAGCATAGCAAAATCTCTGTCCTTCTTTTGCTTCAATATCTGTTAAAATATTTGTTCCATAGCTAATTTCTTTTTTTACCCCTGTTTTATAAATATCTTCTGGGTCTTTTGCGGATATATCTCCAAATTGGCTATCATCATCATATATTTTATAGTATAAATAGCCCTCTCCCTTTGCATTCAATTCTACATCTATTGTATTTTCTGAAGTGGGCGTCACTGCAACAATCTCAACAATAGGCGTTTCTACATCAAAATAAAAAGATTTCTCACAGCTTGTACCATTTTTAAATGCAACCTTCATTGTAAATGTATTTCCGCTAAAAGGAATATATCCTGCTTTCATATAAACATGATATGTAGTATCGTCAATTTTTTCAACTTCTCCTAAGTGCAAATCTGATTGAGTAGGACAAGTCAACTGAAATTGTTCTATTGTCAATTCTTCCTCCACAGCTTTATCAAATGTTATTGCATACCAATACATTTTTCCTTCTTGTGCCTTCATATCTTTGTAAGATTGTATCGATACAATATCATATTGAATCACATCTGGTATAACAGGAGGTTTTTCTATTGCTTTTGCCTCAATTTCAATTTCCTTCACAGGCGTAATTCTATCTTTAACGTCAACTGCAACATAATATAATGTATAAGCTGTATTCGGTTCTAATCCTGTGATAGATACAGTATTCATTTTTAATTTCATTTCTGATTTTGTACCATTTGCAATCAGTTCTTCTGCCGTAGGTATTTTTGAAATCAAATTTCTTGCCATTGTGTCTGTTTCCTGTTCTTTTTTCATAATACTATAATACAGTGTTCCCGGAGTATCAGAAACATATGTAAATTCTGCCATTGTTTGCTCTTTTCTTTCTACAGACTCCAAAGACAACTCAGCGCAATCATATTTAATTTCAAAATCTTTATTGATATATTCATTTTCACCTAATTTTATTTGTATATTATAAGTGTTATCTTTATAATAGGATGTCGTCAAATCATACACTTTATTGTCCTCTGTACGAACATTCAGTATGGTCATATCAGAACCTCCGCCGGTACAAATAATGCTAAAATCCTCTTTTGTCAATACTTGTTTGGGTTCTTGGCTTAGTGTAACGCGGATCAGACCATTTGTAACAGGAGTTACTTTTTCTATGGTTATTTGTTTTTCTGTAGTATTGCCATTTTGAGAGCCATTTCCTCCTGAACTGCTTCCCCCTGAACTGCCTCCTCCTGAGCTACTTCCTCCTGATGGCTTGTTATTGTTTGAAGATGACTTTTCATTTTCTGCTGTGGTTTGTTTGTCTGTTGTAATTTTTGTACCGCCTGTTACAGTTTCTCCATTTACCATTACCTCAGATACTTTTTCTGCCACTGTAACATTCGTTTGTTTTATTTCTATAGATACCCCTTCTGCCTGAACTGTTATGTTTTCTACACTGCCCTCTCCTTTTACTACAGTGCCTATAGCGTTTTCTTCTATATTGATAGAGGCAATATTACCCTCTACCTCAACATTTGCAGGCTCTTTGATATCCATGTCTGCTATACTTCCACTAACTATAACATCTGTAGAATCTGTCACCAAAACACTTTTAAAATTTCCTTCCAATATGGCAGAAGTTGTAATATCTACTAATGCAATATCACTATTTTGCGCTAATAATCGTACCGATGATTTTTGTTTTTCTACAGAAATTGCATTAATATTAGAATTCTCTATTTTAACTGTATTCACACCGCCGCCACGGACAATTAACTTTCCTTCTACTGTCACATTTTGCAGTGTCACATCTCCCTCGTCAACGCCTTCTGATAATATCAAATCTCCCTTTATTACACTATCTTTTAATACCACATCTTCTGTATTGATAATAACACTTTTTTCTGACTGAGAAGATATTGTGCTGTCTTTTGTTATGATATCTTGGATAGCATTGTCTAACAACGCCACTACTTCACTTCTTGAAATTGCTTCTGTAGGGTGAAAAGCTTCATCATCAGAACCTTTAATATATCCTTTTGATTCCATTTCTTTCACATAGCCTTTTGCCCATTGTGCAATTTGCCCATCATCTATAAAATTTGTATTTCCACTTTCTCCTGTCAACCCCAATGCTCTTGATAACATTACAACAGCCTCTTGACGGGACATAGTATCTTTTGGTCTGACAATACTTTCATCTCCAACCAATATCCCTGCCTTTGCCGCTTTTAATATAGGTTCTGTATAAAAATTCTCGTCCAAATCTACAAATACATTTTCACTCTTTTGCCGATAATCCATTATATTGTTTAATATAACTGCCATTTCTCCTCTTGTTACAGTATCGTCTGGTCGAAAAAATCCATTGTATCCATTTAACACATTTCGATTGCTCCATGTTGCAATGGCATTTTCTGCCCAATGTCCCTGTGTGTCATTGTATAACTCCTTTGCAAAGACCATATTGTTTGGAAACAATAACATTCCAATCAATACAACTGCCGTCCATTTCTTCATTTTCTACGCCCCTTTTTATAGATTCCATAACAAAAGAGTCTTTAAAAGACTCTTTTGTTTCTTTATTTATATTATATCAAATTACTATGATTTTTCAAGTTCCACTATTTTCCATTATTCTTTTCCGTACCATTTTCAGTTAAAATAATTCTGGCAAAAAAATCACGCTCTGCCGGCACAACGGTTTCTACTCCATCTATTTCCATTACAGGGTCAGGCTCTCTGTCTCTCATCGTCGCTGTCAAACCATAATAGAAATGATTTTCATTCCAATCTATTTCTTTTGGCAATACAAAATGATTGATTTCATCTATCATTCTTTTTGCCCATAATACCGGTTCATAAGAAGCATACTCTACATTGTCCTGATTGTCATATACCTCTTGTATCCCCTGTTTTATTTCATTGAAATCAGATTGCAAACAGCCTTCCGGCAATAGTTCTATTATCTTATTGAGTTCTCTCATCAATGCAGCATAGTGTCGTACTATTCCTTTTGTACAAGCATCGTTTTGATTTATTAATGCCAATTCCATTTCATTTAATTGCTCTACTTCAATATCTGCTGCTTTTAAATGAATAATCTCATTCAACAGATTGCCTATCGCATCACAATACTGTAGTATTTGTTGTATTTGCCATTGCTCTAACGTATAAAATGTTTGTGCCAATTCCATTTGTTTTTTTGCAAAATGACTTTTTATATCAAAAATTTCTTCTTCTTTTGGCAATGCAATTGCCTTTATTCTTTTTGTAATATCCTTTGGATAAGGATACTCCCAGCTGCGTGCCATACCATAAAAAACTTTTGTTTCTTTTTGCTTAGGGGGTTTTTGCTGCCATGTTTCAAATTCTTCTTCCAAAAAAGGTTGGTCTAATATCCAAAAGTTAATATCACTTAATATGTGATGTGCATAAAATATGCCGCCGACATCTTCTTTTTCTAAAGCATATTGAAATAACTTACAAACTGTTGTTAAATCTTCTTGTATTTGCTCTTTTCTAAAACAAGCTATCATACTTAATAAGTTGTTTAATGCAATATGAAGTCTTCTTTTGCCTTGCTGTGTAAAAAAATTCTTTGTATCTTCTAAAAATATTTCATCAATATAGCGCAATATCCAATAAATTGCTGTTTTGCATTCTGCCCTTTCAATGGTATTCATATCCTCAAAAATACCTTTTTTTCTTAAATAACATTCTTGTTTTTCTCTTAATGCAACATTACTAAAATAAAGCGTTCTTCCAGAAAACTTTTCTTCCTTTTGCCTTTGTTTTTCTCTTTCTTGTGGCGGTAGATTTTTAGAACGATTAAACTCCTCTTTAGCACGTATTATTAAAAAAACTCCTCCAATAATACATATAATTGACAAAATTAATGATTGAAACATATGTCTCGTTCTCCTTATTCAGCTATTCTCATTCACTTCCAATTTTTTCTATCTTGTTTTATTTTACAAGCTAACCTTACTTTTTGCAACAAAAAAGTCTGTTTTCTTTTACAGACTTTTTTGTTGCAATATTTTTTCCAAAAATCCTTTGCAGCCCTTTACAATATCGTCATAAGTTTTATCAAAATCTCCCGTATACCATGGGTCTGCAATATCTCTGTTTTCCTGAGCAAAAGATAATAGTAAAGATACTTTTTTTTGTTTATCTTCTCCTACTATTTTTTTTATATTCTTTAAGTTATTTTGATCCATAGCAATGATATAATCATACTTTTCATAGTCCTGCTTTTTTAATTTTACAGCATATTTGCCTTCTGTAGAAATTCCTTGCTGTTTTAATTTTTCTCTCGTACCTCTATGTACACTATTTCCAATTTCTTCCATACTTGTAGCAGCAGAAGAAATTTGAAACTTATCTTCCATTCCTCTTTTTGTTACCATATCCCTTAAAACAAACTCTGCCATAGGCGAACGACAAATATTTCCGTGACAGACAAATAAAATTTTTACCATATATCAAATCTCCTTATATTTACTGTATTTCCTTGATTTTAAAAAGATTTTTGGCTTTTTTGTTCTGATAGCATATTCCTAGTATAGTCTTGCATAACTTTGATATAAAAAGTAATAAATCAGCCTCCATATCTTCATTTTACTACTTGACCTTTTTGGAAGATACCTGCCATATTCCCATAGCAAAATTTTGGGGCTATCCTTTATGAATATAAGCTTTCTTACAAATTTTGTCAATTTTTCTATCATTTCTTTTTTGAAACAAGTTTTTCTTTACTAAACTGTTTCTCTAGGATGTATCTGAAAAGTCCTATGTATTCATCATTTTAACAAAATGGTGCAGAAATAGGAATAAAAGCAAAAAAGGAAGAGGCTAACTTATACTATCTAGTAGCAATACAACAAAACTGTTTGAGTTTATGAAAAAAGCATTCAACCAAATGTCATTGTTTATAAAGATACCAATCCATAAACCATGGTTTTTTTGTATTGCGTTTGGGCGGTATCACATAGGTAGCCATAATGTATTCACGGATTTCTTCACAACCATATGCTTTATCAGCCATAATACGACTACCATGAATATCTATTGTTTCAAGCAGAGAGAGGGCAATTTTACTATCATGGATTTGACCACCAGACAGCAGAAATGAAATAGGGTTACCTAATTCATTCACAATGGCATGCATTTTGGTACTTTTTCCACCACGACTTGTACCAATAAATGGATTGTATTCTGAATGTAAAGCCCTTTTTTAGCTCCTGCACTTTGTGGGTGTGCTTTGATATAGCTAATATTTTCTAAATCAGCATCAGCGTTTAAAATGTAAAAAACAGTTTCTAAAATATCATCATCTCGCCATTTGCAAAATCTACTGTAAACACTTTGGTGAGTAGGATATCATCTTCCCAGGCAGAACCGCAAGCCACATAATTGCATTGAACATTGTTATCCCATTTTGGAGGACGTCCTGTTTTGGATACTGTAAAAAAAATCGGCAACGCGTTTCCATTTTGAATCACTGAGTTCCTATCCTTTTGCCATGTCTATCATATCCTATCTGGTATTACTATAACATATAATAGACTTTTGTGCACTTTTCAGATACGCTCTAGTCAAAGTAGTAAAATATCACATATTACAATTTTTCTGTACTATCTTTTTAGACTCTTTAAATCCTAAATATATATAGGTATTATTCAATATTACACCTATATCTGAATGTCTTATAGCGTTTTAGGATTCATTGGGCTTTTAGCCATGTTTGAGCAGTACCTATGCCCACGCATACATAATGTGTAACCTTTGGGATTTGTATTTTATATGCCTGATTGTATTTCTGACAAATATACTGAAAATATTTTCTTCTATACAATACTATCATCAACATTTCATTTTGTCCAGATACAACAATTCCATTCGGTTTTAGATAATCGGCTTTTTTCTGTTTTCTGTGAGGGAGTTAAAGCATTCATATACTTCACTCGTTGTCGGAAGAACTCTGATTCCCACATTCATTTTACTATCTTCAATCACATATTCCATTAACCAAGTCCTTTGTAATGGATGGTTTACATTTATCAAGCAGTTCTTCAATCCAATATCTGATAAAGTCAGTTTTACAAATATCACATCTTGTTTTAAAAAAATAAAGATACCTCCATAATACTTTAAAAAATACTTATGATTGTTCATAAATTTTCAAAAAAGCGTACTCCTATTTATTGTAATCACTTCTCTTATTATGCTGTCATTGAAAACAACTGTGACAAACTAAATTTTAAACGGATTTTTTGGTAAAAGCGTATACCTCTACTGTTATTTCAAACATCAGAAGCAAAATATCTTTCATAAAATGTACCAAACTGTAACTCCAGCCATATTTTTGTATGTAACAGCTTTATTACAGCAATTTTCTGCTTTCCAAAACTTACCTTCTTCAGAATATTAATTACAGTTTTATAGTCTACACTTTTTTGCTATGTCTGATGTCTCATTTTCTGCAAAACATATTTCTTTATCAGTTAAAAGGCTGTCATAGGTCATCGTTGGGAACAATTCCATTGCAAATATTTTCAGGAACCTCTTTTTCTGTTTCTAAAGAGAAATGTCATTACCTTTTCCATCCAACAACATATCTATTTTTTCCAGTTTTTGGTTATCAATAAACTTCATCATTTGAATCCATATGTTTCAAAGCATATCGTCCCTCTTTGTATTAACTCTTGTCATTATCAAGACATTTTTTGTATTCTCGTTTCTTTTCGCTCATTTTAGCAGCTTCTTTTTATCAAAAAGAGCCTAGCATAACAATACACTAACAATATACCATAGTTAGAATCCATTTTCTATGAAATAAATAAGAGCGTATTTATAATCTGTAGTATGCATGATGTATACCTATGCTTTTTCTATATTCTTGTGCATTTCTTACTGTTGTTTATCATATAACATTTCTTTCTCAAAATCTTCAAACCATTTTCTCTTTATCAGAATTTTCATATGTTTGGAATCACAAATCCAAAATCTATATTTTCATAAACAATTCTCCATATCACAATAACAAGCAAAACATTGGTTTTTATTTTAAAAAAATTTTTCAGATATTAGCTTTTATTTCTATACTTTTTCATGATTGTATTCTTAAAAATCTTTTCTGTATTTTTATTTTTATGTTAAGCTAATAGAAGTGTTTTGTCTACTTTCTCTTTGAAATCTGGACACTGCACTTGTATTCTTACAAAAGATTCCAGATACAGCTTGTTTTTCACATCATAATGATGCAATCTGTTTTTGATACTTCCAAATTCGTTTTCCTGGCATAAATACTCCCCCTATAAAAGACTTTTTCTTTTTATTATCTCTTATAGAGGGAGTATATTACTTTTGTCATTTTATTGATTGCTCATACACAAAGGCGGGAGCGGGAAAGGGATATGCACCGTTTGTCTGGAGTGTTGGCTGGTCTTGGTTACTCATTATCTATATTTTTCAACACTAAATCTGAAAAATCTTTAAAACTATCCCCTGTTCTACTTTCATTGTTTTTCACTTTTTGAAAAAAACAGTTCGGTATTTCCTGCAATTTCAAATTTTTGGCGACACATGGCGCACATCCTTTATTATGTTTGGTAGGGTGCAACGGACAATCTGTATTTTTGCAGGTACAAAAGCTACTTAGATTCATTTTGTCATTTCCTCAAATACGGAAACAACATATTCCCCAATCTCACAATCCTCTTCTTCTGTTCCTCCGCCTACGCCAATACCCCCTACAATCTTTCCCTTTGCAAATAGTGGATAACCGCCTGCAACCAATGTAATTTTCGGGTCATTTGTTTCAATGGACATCAGCGAACCGCCCTCAACGCAACAAGCCGCCACATCTTTTGTTTTGCACTGAGTAATTGCCGCCGTATATGCCTTTTTTGGCACAAGAGTAATGCTCAAAACCAATGCTTCTCCATAACGTCGGTATACTCTGGGCAATCCATTCTCATCGCTGATGGCAAAGCTAATATCAATTCCAACTTCTTTGCTTTTTTCGTATGCGGCAGCACATAACTTATCGCATAACTCATCTGTTAAAATCATGCTCATATCCTCCATATTCTAATACTTGTTTTGAAAAAACACTCATTGATGTGCAACTTTATTTTAACAGCAGTTATGGCGTTTTCTCTTGCCTATTCCTACAAAAAATTCGCCTATTTCTCCAACTGGCTACGAAGTTTTAAAATATCTTCTTTTGGTTTCAAGCCAAACATTTTTCGATAAGCTCTTGTAAATTGAGAAACGCTTTCATAGCCAACTTCTAAAGAAGCCTCGGTTACATTTCTGTTTTCATCTAACATCAATCTTCTCGCTTCGGTCAACCGCAATCGTTTTTGGCATTGTAATGGAGCCATTCCAACTGCACTTTTAAATTTCTGATGAAGTAGCGATACACTCATATTTCTTTTTTCCGCCAATTCTTCAACTGTAAAAGCATGACGAAAATTTTCTTTAATCCAACTGTTAATTTCATAAATTTCTCCAGCCTGTTGAATGTTGATAATACTTTGTAAAAACTGACTGCCATAAGAACCGCTTAAAATAAAAAAAATGATTTCTCGCTTAATATGATTTCCCATAAATACAAGCTGAACTGGCTCTTTCATAATCCAAAACAGTCTACAAATAGAAGAAATAACATTGTTATCAGAAGTTGTCATCGTTTCATTATCAATTTGTCCCTTTACAATTTTCTCAACAAAGTTTCCGTCTAAGTCAAGTAAAATAGATATAACCTCATTAAGTGTAAGTTCAATGGCAAGCGAAATAAAATCTCCTGCTTCTGAAAATGTTAAGATATGACCAGAAGTAGGAGTGTCAATCTTTGATACAGAATACTATCCCGGCAGATAGTCCATAATTCCTGATGGAGTATATAATCGAACAGAACCGTCCATTACTACATAAATATAAAAATGATTCATTTGTGGCATGTCCATTTTTCTTTTTTTAAAAATGTAAATCGATAAAAAAGGTAATTTTGTTTTGTTTTCTCCCTCTGTTAATGGAAATGAGCGAATATGTTTACATAATTTTCCAACATCACTTATCATTCTCACACCTACTTTATCATTTTCTACTTTGTGGTATATCTTAGTATACTGTTGTTGATATTGCCATACTTTCATTCTATTGATAAGGTCTGGCATTGTTAATCTGGCGTCATATCATTTCAAATTTTTTTAAAAATGGCGCAGTGTCTGTCTAAGTCTTAAAATCATTAATTTTACTGTATTTTTCGGAACCTTTCAAGATACTTCCATAGTAAATAAACAATGCTTTTATCCACATTTGTATAACTCTTTTCTATTATTTTTTAATAGTATACATTTTTTTCATTTAAACTTTTTTATAGAAGATACGCCTTTATCTGTTTTGCCAGAACATATGCCAACTGAACTGGCACCGCATTGCCAATCATTTTATACCCATCATTTAAAGAAGTATAAATAAATTCAAACTCATCCGGAAATCCTTGGATACGCGCTGCTTCTCTGATGGTTAATCTACGATATAAATTTTCTTTTTCTGCTACAAATCTCCAATCATTTTCTCCATATTTTATCATTTTCGGCGCTTGTGGATGCAACTGAGACTGTCTGCCGCTTGCTTGTATAGTAAATGCCGGTTCCTCCCAACTTCTGACTCTATTTCTACTCATAAAAATAGTGGAATAACTTCCTATAAAATATTCATGATTCAATACTTTACAACTATCCCCGTTTGTTTTATTTTTTTCTTTGGCGGATATTGCACTATCTTTTAAATCATAAATAACATCTTTAAAACAAAGTTTTTTTTCCAATGGCTTGGGAAATTCAAAATGAATGTTTAAATCCTTTCTAAAACCAATGTAAAAAACACGTTTTCTGTCTTGAGCCACTGCATAATCTACCGCATTTAAAAGACGAACAAAAACATCATATCCTACCCTTTCAAACTGCTTTATAATGTTTTCCACTGCTTGACTATGTCGTTTTGCCATCATTCCTTTTACATTTTCTGCTAAAAAAAACTTTGGCTTTTTATATTTTAAAATACGAATATATTCATAAAATAATTGTCCTCTTGGATCGTCAATCCCTCTTAAACTTCCTGCTTCAGACCAGCTCTGACAAGGAGGACCGCCAATAATACCATCACAATCAGCAAATGCATCCGGCTGTATATCTCGTATATCTGCCTTTATTAATTGTGCTTTATGATTTTTTTCATATGTGTTCCAAATGCTTTTGTCAAATTCATTGGCTGCAACAATTTCAAATCCTGCTTGTTCAAATCCTAAATCTAATCCTCCGGCGCCTGAAAATAAACTAATCAATTTCATTTTTCTATTCTCCTTGTATTATATTTCAAATGTTATTAATTTTGCATTTTTCAAAAGAGCCGGATTATTTGGATTTTTTATTTTCACTTCTTTTATATCAAAGCCTTGTATTTTTCCTATGCTTTGTTCTAATAAATGTTTGTTATCAAAGCTATCATACTTTTGCTGATTGATGACACACATAAAATGAAAAGACTTTGTAAAATCTCTATTGTATACATACTGAAATACCTTAAAGGGGTTGTCAATAGACCACATTGCTCTTACTCTTAAATCTGTAATTCCTAAAGGGTCAACCCTTTTTACTTTAGCAATTTCATTGGTAGGCACAAATTCTACATCCGGTATGCTATTCACCCCATTTACTATAATTTCTTTTATTTTTTCATATGTAGAACAATCCGCTGCATAATCCATACCATATACCATACATAAGCTATTTAAATTGACTCCCTTTACCACTCCAACAACATAAATAATATCTTTTTCTGTCCAATCTTCACAGTTTCTGCAAGCTTCTGTAATAAGATTAGAATTGGCATAAAGCTTATGTTTTGGATAAGAACTATTCAATGCTAGGCTGGCATTTTTTCCTTCTATTTTTTTTACTTCAATAGCATCTCCCAATCTTAAAATGCTGTCAGGAGGATTATTTTGATTTCCCAAATAAGAAAATACTTCTGAAATTTTGGACAATCTGTGTTGTTCATCTGTTTCATGAATGGTATGAGCAAATAAATCTTTTACATATTCTTCCAATGCATCTCCCATAGTATTTGCTCTGTTTTTACTTTTATAAAAATCTTTTAGTTTTATAACCGGATTATTGATTAAATAATAAATGGCGTCTATAATATTACTCATTTTATCATCTCCTAATATTACAGTTTATCATATCATTACAACTGCAACAAGACTTTAATATCTAAAGTCAAATGTTTTTTGACTTTATTCTATAAAACAAAATTTCTTTTCTGTTTATTTGTACTTTCAAACATTTTCATATTTTTAAAACAATATTTTAAATATCCATTTCATATTTTGTTGTTTTTTTATTACTGTTTTGAATCTGTTCTCATTAAGATTTTCCACATACTATATAAAAATTTTTCACAAATCATTCAAAAAAATATGTGATTTTATTCATATTGTAAAATAAAATAATCTCCATTAACATCTTTCTAAAAAAGAAAACCTCAAATTCAAATATCTATTAGTATTTTTTTTTATATTTAATAGCACTATATTACAGCTTATTTAGAAATATAATGACTTTGAGTGTCACAAATTATCTAAATTTTAGAAAGGATGTGTTTCTATGTTTGACAGTATAACATTTGGTAATGCCATTCGACATTGTCGAAAAAAGATGAATCTTAAAATCATTGATATTGCTACAATTATTGACATTGATGAATCTTATCTGGGGCAAATTGAAAGAGGTGAAAAAATTCCTTCTGTAGATGTAGCTTTGGCTATTGTAAATTGCTTTGAAACAAATTTTCAATCTTTTTTATCTTCCGCTACTCCTGATATTGCAGATGATAATATACTATTGCGTAAAGAAATTGCTCATAAATTTTCAAAATTATCTCCAGCAGAAAAACAGTTTATTTGTAAAACAATCAATAAATTTTAGGAGGGGTCATAATGTATAATATCGTTGCACTTAGCCAAAAAGTAAAACATTTCAGAAAACAACAAAATCTTACACAGCTTGACTTAGCTCGCCTTATGAAAACATCTCAAAGTAATATCTCCAATTTAGAAAATGGAAATAATAAATTTAATATTCAAAAGCTTTCCAAGATTGCAGATATATTAAATGTTTCACTTGACGATTTATTACAAGATTCTTTAGTCAGCTATCAAAACAAAAAAGATTTTTCTTCTTTTTATGATGAACAACTAAACTACATTACTTATCATTTCAACAGAAATGAACTTTTAAAAACACTTAGCTTTTTAGAAGACTTTATCGAACTAAATAATACAAAAGAGAAAAAAGAAGATAGAGAATATTAATGTTATTTTATGTTATTTTATTATTTTAATATCTTTTTTTATTTAGAAATATCTTTTTATACTTACTTTCAAATTTTTATCTTTTCTTATCAAATTAATTTTCCATTCTTTTAAAAGCTTGTTTTACAGGCTTTTTTCTTTTTTTCACAAAATATACAATTTAAATGCAATAATGTATTTTGTTAATCTATTTTACAAAATATGCTTTACAATACATTTATTTTTTTATACAATAAATGTGTATGCGACAATCCGTACTTGCCAAATTCTGTTTTATCGCATACTCCTTATAAATTCTCCTGCTTGTAAAATAAGCAGGAGAATACCCCTAAGTATCTTTCATTTTTCCTATATAGGCACAATGTCTATTCCTTTCAGGATGTGTAAACGCATAACCTATTCTGCCAACTATTACCTGCTACCTTTAAAAAGGCTTTTCGACTCCTAGTGTCAGTTGTTCTCCTAATTGATTCGCTGTTTATTCAGCTATCCTATCTGTATTTTTTTCTTAATCAACTCCCGTTCCTTCTCTTTTACCCATACAATGATTTGCATGTTTTGTTTTCTGTTTTCCATAAGTAGCCTCCTTTGGCTAACAAGACATTTCCAAACGGCATTTCTGCCTGTTGTGTGATAATTTTTCTTTTATTATCTACAATATCCAATGAGGCGGTTTTGCCAAAGATTTTAGAAAAATTTAAAAATAATTCTTTTATGTTCTACTCCCCTGAACACAATGAAAATATCAAAAAATGAGGAAACAAAAATAACAAAATATTAAAAATATTGAACATATAAAAGTTGAGAAAATGTGTTACACCTTTATGAAAACAGATAATAAAGTTAATTTTCATATGTTAAAATAGCTATATGTAACAAAACAACAAATCGGAATTTAGCTGAAAAGAAATTTCTTATGGAATTTTGGATTTATATGTTGATTATGGATTTACTTCTTCCATTTACAATGATTGGTTTTGGAAGATATTTTATGAAAAAGGCTCCAAAAGAAATAAATGCGATGTTTGGATATTGGATATCGGATATCCATGTCTATGAAAAATAAGGACATATAGGAATTTGCTTATAAATATTACGGTAAAATATGGCATATATGTGGATGGATTACGTTGCCCATAACAGTAATATTTATGCTTTTGGTAATCTCAGAAAAGGTGTGGGATTTGTAGAAATAATCGGAGTAATCATAATCAGAGTGCAGCTTGTGCCTTTCATTGGTTTTATTTTTTCAACAGAAATTGTATTGAGAAAAAATTTCGATAAAAATGGGGAAAGAAAATAAATTCCAGTTTGTAGCGCAAATAGCAAAAATAGAAAACGCCGTCAAGGATAAGTTTTACATTTCCCATCCTTGACGGCATTTTTTTCCTTTATTGATAGACAATCAAGCGAGGGTAAGCGGACAAAGCGCCTACATTCTCAATCTATTATGAAATATTTGCATTGAGAGGAAAAATTCTTTAATTTTATATGACCTCCAGAACTCAGTCAGAGCAGGTTAATGATTTTTATATACACATATCCTCAAAATGGTGTTTTCTACTATGTAACAGGAAAAAAAGACGAGCAAAAAGCAATCACTTCTCACTCGTCTTTCTTCGGACTCTGTATGGCACCTACCCTATTTCAGTTTGTTGATTGGTACTATTTTATCAATCATGACCATTAGTGTCTTTTTTTATTATTAATATTTATCATAGTTATCTGATGTAAAATCATATTGCTGTTGTTCCTGTTCCATTGCAGTTTGTTGACTTCCATCATACTTAAACTGCATCATCAACTTCTTCATAATATTTGCTTGTGCTGATAACTCCTCACTCGCAGCGGCACTTTGCTGACTTGTAGCAGAGTTTGTTTGCACAACTGCTGAAATTTGGTCAACGCCCATTGTCACCTGACTGACAGAAACAGATTGCTGTTCACTAGCTTCTGCAATCATATCAATCAATCTTACCGCTTCTTTTGTCACAGCCACTGTTTCATCCAATGTTTTTGCAGTTTCTTCTGCTACTCTGGAGCCATTTTCTACAGCTTTTATAGTATCTTCAATCAATACAGTTGTGTTATTGGCTGCCTCAGCAGATTTTCCTGCCAAATTTCTTACTTCGTCCGCTACAACGGCAAATCCCTTTCCGGCTGCGCCGGCTCTTGCGGCTTCCACTGCTGCATTTAAAGCTAAAATGTTTGTTTGGAATGCAATATCGTCAATGGTTTTTATAATTTTGGAAATTTCTTGTGATTTTTCTGTAATTTCGCTCATAGCTTGCATCATTTCATGCATTTGCTCATTACTTGTATCAATTTTTTGACCGGCTTGTTGAGATTTTTCACTTGCTTGTTTTGCATTTTCTGCATTATTGGTAATCTGTTCAGACATTGCAGAAATAGTCGCAGAAAGTTCTTCTACAGAGCTGGCCTGTTCTGTCGCGCCTTGAGCCAAAGCCTGAGCGCCGCTGGAAACTTGCTCTGCACTATAAGAAACCTTACTTGCAGCATCATTTACTTGTGAAATAGTATTAGACATATTTTGTGTCAATTTTTCAATAGAGTACTCTATATTTTTAAAATCTCCCAAGAAATCTTGTGTCAAATGCACATCAAAGTTACCTTCTGCCATTTCTTCTGTAACTGTACTGATATCTGTAATATAAGAAGATAATGTATTTAAGGAAGATCTCATATCTTCTGCCAATTGACCTACTGCATCTTTTGAAACATATGTAATATCTGCACTTAAATCGCCTTGCGCCATTTTTTGAGTTGCTTGCTGAACCATTTTAATCGGCTCTGTAATACTTCTTGTAATAAATATACTAAATAAAACACAAATAATGATACCAATCACCAAAAGAATAATAACAAATATTTCAGAAAGAATTACATTTCTATTTCCTTGCGCTATCATTTCTTGCTGTTGTTGTTGCGCTACGGCATCCAGCTGTTGTGCAATATCAGCCGCCTCATTTAATGCCGGTGTACAGACTGTTGCAATCAAATCCAATGCTTTATCACGATTGCCGTTTTTTAACTCTGTTACAATTTTATTTGCTTCTACAATCCATTGATTTACTTTGTCATAGTAATCTTGTGCCAAGCTATTTGTACCTGCATAGATAATTTTAATATTTTCCATTTTTTGTTCTAATGAAGCTTGCATAGATTTTATATTTGTTTCATGTGTGCTATATTGGGCAGGATTTGTTTCCAACGCCATATCTCTCACATATCTTGCCATAACATTCATATCTACTCTGGCATTTTTTATTGAAAAGCTATTTTCAATCGGTCCGCTTATAATACCATCATAGTTCTTTCTACTGTTAGACAATGCTATAATAGAAGCAATTACAATAATTGCAGATAATACAATGACAACTAAATATCCTCCTAATAGCCTTGTTTTAATTTTCCAATTTCTCAAAAGATGTCCCTTCTTTCTTAATTTTAGTGAATCTACCCATTCAATGATTACACAAATTTTAGCATCAATGTATAATGATTGTCAATATATTCTTTTTTCCTTTATTTTCCTTTTTGGAAAACTTTTTCTGCTGCAATGACTCCGTCAATAGCCGCTGATACAATACCGCCTGCATATCCCGCTCCTTCGCCTGTAGGATACAATCCTTCTACAGAAACACATTCTCTTTCTCTATTTCTTACAATTCTAACAGGAGAAGAACTTCTGCTTTCTATGGCAGTCAATACGGCGTCTTCTCTGTCAAATCCCTTTAATTTTTTTCCAAATTCTACAATAGCCTCTTGTAATGCCTCTGTCATATATTCAGGAAGTATCTCCTTGATATTGCAAAATGTTGTCTTTGGGCGATAAGTGCTTTTTACCTCTCCCAAATTTTGTGAAACTTCTCCTTTCAAAAAATCGCCTACCAACTGTATTGGTGCAAAGCCTTCTCCTTTTTGAAATGCCTTTTCTTCCAGTGTTCTTTGCAGCTGTATTCCTGCCAATGGGTGCTCGCTGCCAAAATCTTGCGGAAACACTTGTACAAGCAATGCACTATTGGCATTGATGCCATCTCTTTTATATTCACTCATACCATTTATAGCAATTTTTCCTTTTTCCGAGGCCGCTCCCACAACATATCCTCCCGGACACATACAAAATGTATAAACCCCCCTTCCCTTTGATGTAGTATATGTCAAATGATAGTCTGCTGGAGGAAGCTTCTTTGCCAACGCGCCATATTGGGCTGTATTAATCATTTCTTGAGGGTGTTCGATGCGTACGCCCATAGCAAAGGGTTTTTGCTCCATGTAAACGCCTCTTTTATAAAGCAGTTCAAATGTATCTCTTGCACTGTGCCCTATTGCCAATATAACAGCGTCTGTGTTAATACGTTCTGACTCATTGACAACAACAGCTTTTATTTTTCCATCGATTATTTTAAAATCTGTTACTTTACTTTCAAAATAAATTTCTCCTCCTAACGCAATGATTTTTTTTCTGATATTTTTTACCACTTCTTTTAGTTTGTCTGTACCAATGTGAGGCTTATTGTCATACAATATTTCCGCCGGCGCGCCTGCTTCCGCAAACTCTTCTAAAACCTTTCTGCAACGAATGTCTTTACTTCTTGCTGTCAATTTCCCATCAGAAAAAGTTCCTGCACCGCCTTCTCCAAACTGCACATTGCTTTCTGAATTAAGCCCCTTTCCCTGCCAAAAATCTTCTACTGTTTTTGTCCTTTTATCCACCTCTTCTCCTCTTTCCAGTATAATAGGACAAAGTCCCATTTCTGCCAAAAGAAGTCCTGCAAACATACCGGCTGGTCCAAAACCTACTACAACAGGTCTTGTTTTTAAAGAAGACTTTCCCTGAGGAAAATAATACGTCATATCCGGCGTAATGGTAATGTTTTTTCCTTTTGTATGCTCCAATATTTTCTTTTCATTCTTTACTTTTATATCTACTGTATAAACATACTGTATTTCTTCTTTTCTTCTGGCGTCTAATGCTTTTTTATATATTCTTTGTTCTATGATATCTGCTGAATGGATATGCAGTTTTTTTCTGATTTTTTCTTTTAAAAGTGTTTCACTTTCTCCGATTGCTAATTTAATCTCTCCTACCCGAATCATATTTACCACCTTTTATCATAAAATACTTTTGCTAGTACAAGCCCCTTTGCCGGCGCTGTAAAACCTGCCGCTTCTCTGCTTTTTGCCTCAAAAATTTCCGGTATGCTTTCGGCTTTTCTTTTTCCCTCTCCCACTTCTATCAGTGTGCCGGAAAGTATCCTAACCATATTATATAAAAAACCGTTTCCTGTAAATATCAGCTGTATTTCTTCTCCTTTTTTCAAAAACTCTATATGATACACAAAACGTATTGTAGATTTCTTTGTTTTTTTGACAGAAGAAAAATTTTGAAAATCATGCTCTCCTAGCAAATATGAAGCCGCTTTTTTCATTTGTTCTACATCCAAAGGCGTTTTATCTACAAAAACATATTTTCTTTCAAACACAGGAGGTATGACACTATTCCAAATGCGATAGACATAAGTCTTTGCTGTAGCATGCAAGCGGCTATGAAAACGGGGAGGAACCTTTTCCAAAGAGAGCAGTGCAATATCTTCCGGCAAAGCATCATTAATTTTTAAAAAAAGCTCTTTTGTTTTTCCTTCCCAGTTCATATGAAAATTTGCCACTTGACCCCATGCATGTGTTCCGGCATCCGTTCTTCCAGAGCCAAAAACTTCTACGGTATTTTCAGATAATCGGTTCAGTATGTTTTCCAGTTTTTCTTGTATTGTATTTTTTGTATTACCTTGTTTTTGCCAACCATTGTAACGGCTTCCATCATATTGCAGTAGCATTTTATAGTTCATATCTTCTTTATTTACATTCCTTTCTTCTTTTTTCTTTGATAATAAGGTTTGTCCCGAAAAGCAGTACAAGCAAAATAAATCAGACAAATCCAAATCAGTATATTTTGATATTTTCCATATTGACTCATTATCGTACAAACTAATATGACAATACCGCCTATTATATTAAATATTCCCCCTTGCTTTGTGTATCCAAACCTATCTTCTGGCAATATATTGGCATTTTTTGTTTGAAACGTTTTTGTAAAAAAGAATTCTCCTATGCCATAACAAAATGCTAAAAATCCTACTATTATCATAATCCAAAAAAGCATACTCTTTCCTCCCATATTTTTTAGACAAAATCCTTTTTTGTTACTATATCACTCTAATGACATAATAAATAACATTCATTGATGTGTTTCATTTTTTTTCTCTATTGCCAAACATTGTTCTTGTAATATTTCATTTTCTTGAGATTGTTTTTTTCTGTCAGTATAGCTGCGATTCCATTTATTAAAATAAAATAATACTGCCATAACCACTATCATTAATAAAATGACGCTATATTTTGCTCCTACCAAAGAAGGTATGACTTTGTCAAAGAGCAAAAAACAAATACCAATGCCAATTTCAAATTTTCCCATACCTTTTGTATATTCAAATTGATCCCTTTGTAAAACATTTTTCATATTTGTTAAAAATTTTTCTGTAAAAAAAAGGTATCTTAATCCATTAAATATCCATATTATACCAAATATTGTCATAATACCTATCATTTTTATTTCCTCCCTTTAAAAATCATTTTTACCAGTATACCACAAAAATTACCTCTTTTGTTTTCATTTTTTCATAGAAACATTGCCACACACGATTACAATCACCAATATGGTGATTTGCTCTGCTCCTAGAAAGTATCATTACTAGCTATACTTGCTCCACCAAGCACTATGCCTCCTCAACTACGGCCCTTGTCGGGCTATTTTTATTTGTTTGCTTTTACTTTGGTACTCGTAAATGGTTCAATGTGCTCACTGAAACTAATTTTATCTGTGATAGAGTCTTTTTTTAACTGATTATTAATATATTCACGTATTTTTTCTGTCGTATCAACGTCATATCCTCTACACCAAAACGTTTTATTCCCATAATTTATATTTTTCATTTGTATGTCTGTTAAAATAATAAGATAACTTTTTTTCAAATATCCAACAATTTCTGATACACTGTATTTGGATAGTATACCAATCAGCATATGTATATGATTGGGACAACATTGTGCCGCTATCATTTCTATTGCCTTTCTATCACATAATTTTTGAAGTATTTTTCCTATCTCAGCTTTCATTTTTCCGTATATTACCTATGTTCTATATTTTGGCGCCAATAATATGATATTTGCATTTCCAACTTGTATGTGCTAAAAAAACCTCCTATGCTTTCTTGCATCTTGGCAGATTTAAGATGATTATAGCATAGAAGGTTTTTGCCTAAAGCTAAATATTGTTGATTCTTTTAGCATAGCCGAGGTTTTTTATTGGATTCACCAACAAAACGACGTTATGTTTTCCATTGGAATCATAACCCCAAATTGTATGCAGCATTGTAAAATCAGCATTTGTATCTTCTTCTTGCATTACTCTTTCAAAAAAATTATTGTTCTCTCTCAAAAATATAAATGCCTCCTGTTGTCATATTTACAATACTAAGCATGTTTTTTTCATTTGATAAAATACCATAATAACCGGTTACAGTCGGTTTTGAAAGTTGTTCTTGTCCATTTCTCATAAAAGAATAATTTGTCACAGAAAATCCTATCAGTTCTCCCTTTGCATCATTACCAAAGGCAACCGCTTGCTGTAGTTCCCATTCTGTTATGCCCCATTGTTTTGATAATTGTTCTATCACATTCTTGTCAATATGAACTTCATATGTACCGGCATAATAATTATCGTTCGTTTCATTGGGATTTTGATACCAATATGTACTTTTGTCTTCATAAAAAATCCATTTAGAACCATCGTTTTTTGCAATCCAAGAAGTTCCGGACAAAACGTCTTTTTGTGGCGCAAACAACATTGCCCCAACTGCCAATACACAACCTATGCCAAACAGCATCGCAACTATGGGCAGTTTTTTTATTCTTTTGGCATCTTTTATAACCTCTATGTTTTCTTCTGTATACTCTATTGTTTTGCCATTTAAACAATCTACCACCATTTTATCAAACTGTTCTACGTTTTGCATCTCTCGTGTTGAAACAGCAATTCGTTTTTTATTTCCACTGTAATAGGTATAAATGGTTTCTAACGATTTCGTATTTTTGTTACTGCAACACAATTGCAACAAACTGCAAAAAAAACCTCCTGCCGCACCAACAGCCGCCATTTTTTGAGAATCCGAAGCATCGCCATGTACCTTTCTAGATGTGATTTCTGAAAATGTAATTTGTTCCTTTTTCCGCCATAACGGATAAATGGTAATTTTGTCGCCATTTACCATGATACGCGGACGCTTTTTAGCATAAAAGCTAAATGCAAAAATTAAAATAAATATCCCTATCAATCCAACAAAAATCGGATAATAACCGTTTTCTTTTATATAAATATTTATAAAACTCAAATGAATAAACCAAAAAAGTCCTGCAATCATTATCAAACAGATTACTTGAGCAAACAGCAGTCTTCTTTTTTTATTTTGATTTGCACAAACTTCAAAAGCCATATCGTTTCTCCTTATTTAATACATTGATTTTGTTACATCAAATTGAAAATTCAATAAAATCAACTAAAACACTGTTTCTCCCGAAAAGGGGCTGTTTCCATGTATAAATATAAAAATTACTTTTAAAAATTCTGCTATTTCTTGTCATCATTTTTTTCTCATTACATTTATCGTTATGAGAAAAATGATTATGGATATCAAAAATATATTTGTCCTAATTTTCTTTATTTTTATT
>DVLQ01000091.1 GCA_018715395.1 Candidatus Coprocola pullicola
TGTTTTTTTATCAATATCTTTTATTTTTTGTATACTATTTGGGTCATTGGCAGTTTCTAATATAGCAAATCGAGAAGGCAATATAAATGTTTTATTCATATTTAAAGCACTGATTAGTTGTTCGGCAACCAAATCTCCACCACTATATCCGGAAACAATAACGCCAAAAATATATTTTTCATAAAATCTTGTTTTACGAAATAATGCAGTCAAACGATTGATAAAAGCAGATAAATTGGCACTGACTGCATCATTATAATTGGGACAAAGTAATATTAAGGCGTCACAGTCTAATATAGCGGGATAAACTTCGTTGACAATCACACCTCCGTAATAACAATTGGATTTTTCACTAAAGTGCATGCACATAGTATAAGGACAACCACCGCAATCTTGTATGGAACCGTTTCTCAATGAAATTTCTTTTATATCACAACCTTTTAAATGCCTTTTTATCATATTCCAAAGCTGTAATGTATTAGAAGTTTTAAAATTGCTGGCATGTAATACCAGTATGTTAGGATGTTTTTTTTTAATTGGTTTAAAGTTTAAAATTTGTTCCACCAGTATTTTAGAGGATTTTACATAAGCCCCCATATTGTCTGTATCAAAATTTTTTGCTTGTATATTAAAATTTTGTAAAGACGCAGTTGCTTCTACAAGAGGTCTTCCGGGAAATGTACATCCGGCTAAATTGGCAGTAAAAGCAAATTCCCTTGCAATAGATTTTGTAAATAATTCACTTTCGCCATCTACAATGATTCCGGCAACACACCCATATAATAAATCTGTATCTAATCGTAATTTTTTTAAAAACCGAAAATACTCCAAATTGATACCGGAAATACCTTGAGAAATGGCAAAAAGAATTTTTTTATATTGCAGATTTTTCAGTTCTTCGTCTTTTGTAATTTTTTGATAAGAAATACCATTTAAAGCCTTTGCTAAAACTTGTTCTAGTCTTTTTGTCTTTTGTTTATCTTCACAAAAAGGCTGTACCAAAATCAATTCCTCTTTCATTGTATTTCCTCCAAATTTTGAAATGCTCTTTTAATACGGCAATATAGTTCTTCATTCAAAGGCAAGCTTTCTATTTCTAAACCAGCTTTTGTAGTTCTGTTTTTACATCCCATATAAACACCGCCTAAAAAATTGGAACTATAATGCCATTTTCCTTCTAATGTCAATAAAATGGAAATAGCGGCAGAAGATAATGCAGGAGCAATATATGGTTTAAAACCAAGCTTTCTTGTTGTCAAATTTGCTTCTACAGTCAATTTTGTCAATTCCTTTGAAATAGTATCATTATAGTTTGTAATGCTATTAGCAATTACTAAATCTTGTCCATGAGGTCCATAGGCTCTGCCTTCTGTCAAAAAGGAAGAAAATTTTTTTTCTTTTTTAGCAAAATAGGCTGCTCTTGCATTCATAACACCAAGACCATATCCTTGTATTTGTTCTGGCAAAAGCCCTTTTGCATCAAACTGATTGTCATCATTTTGATTACTTGCTAAAAAAGCTGCTTTGCAAAGAGGATCTACAGGATCTGAAACAACAGCAAATAAACCGGAAAAATGCTTTTGTCTTGCTTTTTTTGCAAATGTTTCTATAATAGATTTATTTGCTTGAAATTGTGCCATACGAACATCTTTTACATCTGTATTTATAGGTGGAATGCCTTTAGAAGCACAAAATATAAAAACATCACAGTCAAATAAATTTTCTTCTGTAACTATTTTGACTTCCGGCAATATATCATAATCCCAAGGAAATGCTGTTTGATTTAATTCACTTTCCCATCTTTTACATACAGATTCATTGATATCATAAATACCTATTTCATAAATACAATCTTTTCCCAATAATTTTAATCCAATTAAAACTGTATTTCCTACATCTCCTAATGCTAAAAGATGAACTTTTTTCTTTTTTTCAAAATTTTGATAACTTTCTAAAGCCCTTTGTTTCCACTTATCTATGGTAGCATAAGCAGTATTGATACAAGTGATAGATTGTTTCTTTTCAAACGCTTTTTGTATTTTTTCCGGTAATATATTATTTTGAATTTCTAATAGATTAGTATTTAACCAATGGACGCCTTCCGGCTGTAACAGCATAGCAGGATGTGTCGCTAAAAAACGACCTTTTGCTTTTTTTGCATCTTTTTGTACACAAACAATAATACCATTTTTTTCTTCAAACCATTGCATAAAATGTACCCTTCTCTCTTATTTATTCTATTAATCCTCTCAAGCGCACTAGCTTTTCAATATCGTTTGCAATATATACAGAAGGCGCTAAATGATAATCGTAACTTAAACAACCGCCTTTGTCTGGGCAGCTAGGGCGAATGATAACTTCCGCTAAACGGTTTAATGTTAAATTTCTTTCATATTCTTTCTGATATTCTTCTTCTAATACTGTCATAATTTCCTTTGCATTTTCAAGACTTACCATAGATAGATAATAGATTGCTTCTTTAGTAGCTCCTCTTAAAAAAGCAGGCATAACATAAGGAAGAATTAAGTTAATAGAATTTAATAAATTTGCTTTCAATTTTTCTTTTCTTTCTACAGTATCTCCTCCAATAAAAGGATAAATGCTGGATTCCACAAACCAAGAATGTAAAGAAGGAATAAAATATAAACTTTCAATTTTTCTATTTTGAATATCCATCAAATCTTTTCCTCTTCCAGAGAGAATGCCTACAATAATTCTTTCAATTTCAATATTTTCCGCTTTAAAAAGAGGGTCCAACTCTTTGATACGGTATCCTTTATGGAGTAAGTCATCTACTAATATAACAGGTCTATGAAAAGATTTAATCGTTTTTGTTTGATTTTTTAAAGGAGAATAATTAGGATATTCTGTAATTTTAAAATTTTTTAGTTCAGATTCATATGTTTTTTCTGTATGCAATACTTTTGTAACAGTATTTGGAATAACCATGCCTCTTAAAATTTTTCCAAATGGTACACACATAGCAGGACCAAGTTTTCTTACAGGCAAAGGCTCGCTGGGTACGCCGTTTGCTTTTGTAATCATCTCTACCAATCTGTGATGCATAATGCTGGAATGAAAAGAAATTACTAAATTTCCGGGATATAATTTTGTCATAGCTTTTTGCAATTTATTATGTGTTTGATCCAGTATATCCAATACCCTTTCATTTCTGTTAAATGGTTCTTTGATAACAGTTTCCATATTTTTTATAAAAGCAATGGGGTTTTTCATATCCACTACAAATACAGGTCTTTCTGATAAACTTTCTTGTAATTTATAAAAGCCTTGTTGTTGTAATACATCATATATTTTTTTAGTAATCATTCCTATTTCTGGGCTAAAAACACAATAGGTATAATCTTTTGCTAAAGCGTTTGCTAATGTTTCAGTGAGCAAAAGCTGTTCAGGATTTCTAATACTTGTCTTTTTAGAAACATATAAACCTGTTACAAGAAGTATTTTTCCTGATGTATTTTCACGAATAGTATTTGCAACCTCTGTACTTTTAAATTCTTGATAAAGTTTTAAAGTTGATAAAGAGCAAAATATAGATACGCCAACAATTTCTCCATTTTTTTCTCCATCTCTTAAAATAGCAAAAGAAGCTTCTTTTCGACTTATTGCAAAACGAATCCCTTCTTGATTTTCATGTTTATAAGAAAAAGTAATAAGTTCATTTTGCAATATATTACTTAACTTATCAAAAAGTTCTATTTGTATTGTTTTTGCAAGAAGAATTTGTTTATATTGAGGTTCTCTCAAATATAAGCTGTTTTCATAAATATAATTTTGCGCTACTGGGTCAATTAAATTGGAAATATCTCTATTGTCATCTATATTTTCTCGTATTCTGGTAGAACTGATGTCTTCCAAATGAACAGGTAATTTTAGCTTTAGCACACTTCCTGAAATCTTGCCTTCTAATTGGTCGTCTTCTCCTTCTTTTGTATGTCTTTGACTTTCTCTTAAAAATAAAATATGATTAAATGTTTGTATAGAGTGTTCTACAGAAGGTACTTTGTAAGAAGAAGCATTTTGTACTACATCACTTCCGGCAACCATATAGACTTCTTTTCCATAAAACAACTCTTTTAATTGTTTTAAATCCTCCGGGTTAGCAATATTTATAGGAATATCATTTGGAAAAAGATATATGTTTTCTTCATTTGCAATAGACATTGTTACAATTTCACGTCGTATCATATGAGGCTGTGTTTTTTTGGACCACGAAAACTCATCTAATGCTAAATATACAGTAAATCCCATATTTCTGATTTCTTTTGCGATTTCTTTATGTCCCAACGAAAATGGGTCAAATGTTCCAGGAAAAAATGCAATTTTATCAGGTTCTTGAAAATCAAATGTTTTATAAGAAAACAAATAATCTCCTATAAAACGATAAATATAATTTAATGAAGCGGCATTATAGAAAAAAGATAATTCAGAAGTTTCTTTATTTTCCAGTAGTGTTGTAATTTTTTTTCCCATCATTTTAAAAATTTCTTTTTTCTCATTTAAAGAAAGTAATGGACTTCCAAAAACGGATTGTCCAATAATAAGTACAGCCTCCTGATTTACAGCCTCACTATAATTTGCTAAACCTCCTAATATCATTCCCATGATTATTTTTTTACGTTCTTGATATTTTTCATTCCTTTCTTGAAAACGGCTTTCATAGACGCCATAATGCTGTAATATAACTCCTAATGTATCTAATGTTACACATACCACACGATCATTTGTACTAATCAAAAGCCTTTTTAAATCATTAATAAATTCATCTAATTCATCAGGATGTAAATAAAGAGCAAATTCTCCCAAGTATTGTGGAATATATTTTGAAAATTCATATTCCCCAATTTCTAATCCTTTTGTCAATTCAATAGCAATTTCATTTCTTTGAGCCAATGTCAGCAAAGGTGCAATACTAACAATAGCATTACCTGCACTATGACGTACAGTTACCCTTTCACTCACCTTTACAAGATTAGAAAAATGTGTGGCAATTTGCAGTACAGATATTTTGCTGTCCAGTTTTACTCTATCTAAAAGTAATTCTATGTTGACAGATTTAATAACCCAAGGTGTTGCAACCTTTGTATTTTCTAAAAATATTTCAGAAACAACAGAAGTATCTTCATAGATTGTTTTTAAATTACAATACTTGAAGCATCTTTGAAGTTTCCAATTTTTAGCGATTTTATAAATTAAAAATTGTAATGTAAAATTGTTTTCTGTAGGTATGCTCTCTATAATTTGTTGTATATGCTGTGCTATATGTTGCTTTTTTGGCATTTGTTCTGTAATATATTTTGCAAAACATAATACAGCCGTCCAGACTTCCACGGAATTTGTTTTGGTGGCTTCTTTTGAAAAATGAAGAAGTGTATGCATTTCTTCTTCTCGAATCAATTCCAAAGGAACAAGTAAAAGAGAATCCAACATAATGAATAATGTTGCTTCTTCTCTGTTTGTATTTTCATAAAATTTTAATAAATATCCTAAATATTTTCCACGTTTACCATCACAACATCTATTTAGTACAGACCCAATGAGTATTTTTAATGTATATCCAATCCATCTTTTATGTCTATCAGTTACTTTATGGTCTGGTTGTATAATCATCTCTAAATAATGCTGCCACAGTTGTTGACTAGTGTATTCTCCTAAGGATATGGTAACATCTTTTGGAAGTTCTTTTCTATAATCTTCATCATAATTTATGATAATATTTCCCATTAAATCTGCCGCTTGTCTACGAATATCTCCTTCTCTATGCATTAAAAGTTCATAAAGAAAAGAAAGCGTCATTGTTTTTTGTTTTTGCGTCATATAAGTAAAATATTCTTCAAAAATATTTAAGTAAGCATGACTATTTTTCCAATTTTTTGAACTTCTTGCAGTTTCTAAAATATTTCCAAAGGATATTTCATGACTTAATCTATGCATCAATAAAATATTATGCTCTATTGCCATATATTTCAATGCTTCTACTGTTTCCGCCATATTTAAAATTGCTTTGTCTTTTTTCGGCTTTGGTGTTAATTGGTCTGTTTGAAAATCCACGTTTACACCAAGATGTATCATATACTTCTCAAAATCTTTTAATTTTGCATAAACATGGCGATATCTATTTTCTTTTGCACTATCTACATTATCTAATTTATCCAGTATTACTTGAAAAGAATCTTCCAGACTAAAAAATCCCATAATTTCTTTACCGTTTTTCCAACCTTTTGCTTTTACTCTAAAATCAGAATAAATTAAAACAAGAGATTCTATAGGCAAGTCTTCTAACTCTAAATCCCATGTAGAATGATTTGCTGCAATATGCCCTATAGAAGGCAAAAGATTCATTTTACACCATAAATCTGTATAGTAGTAGTGTAAATAAGGGATTCTTTTTACCTCTTCATCTTTACAGCCATATTTTCCAATATCATGCCCTGCCGCCGCACCGGAAATCAATCCTAAATCTATAGGTACATCAGCTTTAACAAGCTGTCTAGCTATATGCATTGCAACATAGTGAACTCCTGCAATATGAGCAAGAGAATCAAAAGGCATCAATTCCCTTCCAATACGCATTAGTTCATAAAAATATTGATTTTTAATACAACTACGAAATCTTCTATATTCTTGTGCATAATGGCTTTCTGCAATTTCTTCTTCTGTAGCAAATTGAAAATCTCTTGTTCTTTGAAAAGGTGTTATATTTTTTTCGTAAAAAAAGAAAACACGAAGTACTTCTAAATAAAATAAAACTGCTCGTTCATACATAGATTCTATTTTTATGTTGACACTATCATGAAAAAGTCCTTTTCTGATATAATTGTAAGTATACTCCAACCAGCCTTGAGGAGGTTCCTTGGGAGAAAGATATTTCATTGTGCTTAGGCAAACAGATAATACATTTTTACAAGTAATATCATTGGATTGTATTACAAATTTAATATGTGCCCTCCAATCTTGTTGCTTTAATAAAAATTGTATTGCTTTTTTAGTAGCAGACATTTTTTTTAAAAATCGTCGATCTGTTAATGATTCATTTAAATTACGATAAATTTGCTGTATCGTTTTTTTTTGCATAAAAACACCCATTTCTCTATATTTTTACATATCTGTATTTTTTATTATATTACTTTTTTATAGCATCATAAACTATTTTTTCACAAAAATAAAAAAGAATCAATGTTACTTATTGATTCTTTTTGTTTCATACATTACTCTACAGCTCTTAATGCACCTGTTTTTGGGCACATCACAAAACCATAAACTTCTATTTCTTTATGTATAAGAGGATGTTTTTGAATCATCTCTACTGTAGAATGCACAGATTTTTCTACATCACAAAAACCTGTTAACCATTGTTCTATATTTTTTTGAGTCTGGTTGATTTTTTCAATCGTTTGTTTTGAAATATCATGAGCAATCATTTTTTCAATCATTTGTTTGCCATTTAAATGTTCTCCCCCACATTCATCATGACCTATCACCATAACTGTGTCAACGCCTAACTCATATATTGCTACAATTAAACTAAACATAGTGCTATCATAAGGATGCATAATTTGTGCTCCGGCATTTTTTATCAATTTTACATCACCGTTTTTTAAACCAAGGGCAGCAGGCAATAGTTCAGTCAGCCTTGTATCCATACAAGATAGTATCGCAATTTTTTTGTCAGGATACTTTGAGGCTTCATATTTTTTATACATTTGATGTTCTACAAAAATATTATTGTGTTCCAACATTTTTTTTAAACTATCCTTCATTTAAAAATCTCCTTTTATTTTAACATAAATAATCATACCAGTCCCAGTCCATATTCATAATTTCAGAAAGTGTTTCTTCTTTAGGAAGTTGTGTCAACTCAAATTCTATTTCAAATTCATGATAACGTTCTCCATCTATAATAGCAGTACCCGTTATAATATAGTGTTTTTCTTCTCCTTCTACAAATTCTCCTTCTAGCCACAAATCATCTTCTTCAATGTATATTTTATTTAATTGGCGTTCTATCTGTTCTTGTGTAAAATATTCTTTCAAGAAAAAACCTCCTTACTTTTATTTCATTTTATTTTATCACTCAAAATTGATTTATTCAATATTATTTCAAGTTGTATCTATTTTAGAAAAATGATATACTAAACAATAACTATAGTTAAAGGAGCTATTTGCTATGTATTATATTGTGTTAGATTTGGAATTTAATCAGCCTTTTCACTTTAAAACAGGTTTTCAGACAACATTGCATCCAGACTGTCCTTTTGAAATTATACAAATTGGTGCGGTAAAGTTAGATGAAAAATTTGCTATGTTAGATTGTTTTAATTTTTTAATTAAACCTACGATATATCCAAGAATACATCCTTATGTGGAAAAGATTACAAGTCTAACTTATGAAAAATTAAAAGATTGTCCTACTTTCCCACAAGCATATGCTTCATTTGTTAATTTTATAGGAACAGAAGATACTGTTCTTTGCACATGGGGAAGTGATGATATAAAATCTCTTTTTAAAAATATATTGTTTTATCATTTAGATACCACAAAAATTTGTAATCGATTTATCAATGTTCAAAAATTTGCTTCTTCTTATTTAAAATATGAAGCTGGAAAAGCTATTGGTTTAAAAAATGCAGTGACAGAACTTCATATAAAAGTAGAAGAGCCTTTTCATAATGCATTATATGACGCCTTATATACAGCAAAAGTATTTCAAATTGTACATCAAAAGGAAAACAAGCCTGAAATATGTCACATCTCCGAATTGCTTCGTAAAAATAAAACAACACGTCTTTATGTAAAAGGATTAGTGGAATATTTTGAAAAAATATTAAACAGAGAATTAACATTAGAAGAAAAAATGCTTGTCAAAAAAGCTTATAAATTTGGAAGAACTTATACTTTTGATATTCCAAAAAATAATAAAAAATCAATTCCATAAAATAAAACAGGTGTCTACCTGTTTTATTTTTTGTTATTATACTGTAATAAAAGTAATTCTACAGCCAATTCTGGATTTTCTTTTCCTGTTTTGATATTAATATCTGTTTTTAAACAACTTTCTAATGCCTTTTGTAAATCTTCTTTTTTAAAATATTTTGCTTGTTTCAAACATTGTCTTACAACAAAATCTCTTATTCCAATTTTTTGCCCGATTTGATTTTGGTTTTCTCCCTGCTCTAATAATATTTTACATTGTAATATTATGCGAAATTGCCGAATTACCATTGCTAGTACCATAAGAGGAGATTCTTTGATTAAAATCAAATTATGATAAATTGTAAGAGCTTCTTTACAACGACCATTTCCCACAGCGTCTACTAAATCAAATATTTTTGTTTCTAAAGATTTTGTACAAATAGCGTCAATATCTTTTGTTGTAATCATAGTTTTTTCGGTTAAAAAATGGGATAATTTTTTAATTTCTTCTTCTAGTTGAATCATTTCTCCGCCAACAGTACGAAGTAAATAAACAGCTGTATGGTTTTCTATTTGCAATTGGTTTTCTTTACATTTTTTAGTAATCCACAAAATCAATTCTTTTTCTGAAGGAGTGTTCATTTCTACTACATAGCCATGTTTTAAAATAGATTTATATAGTTTTGTTCTTTTATCAATTTCATTTTCTACAAAAATGATACAAGAAGTATCAGGTATATTTTGAATATATTCTGCCATTTTCTCACTATCTTCTTTTCTGCCGGCTTGAAACAAACCGCTTTCTTTTATAATCACTACTCTTTTTTGGCTCAGAAAGGGCAATGTTTCTGTACTATCTAAAATGATAGAAACAGAATATTTTTTTCCTTCAAATATATCTAAATTCATTGTTTGGTCAGAAGTATCTAATACGGTATTTTTTAAAAAATTTGTATAATATTTTTTTAAATATTGTTCTGTGCCATAAAATAAATAACAAGAAGCAATATTTTTTTGCTTTAGTTGTTTTTTTAATTCCTTCATTCTTGTATCGTCCCTTCTATGGTATAACCATCTTTTCCAATCAAAATAGTAATAGTACCTTGTTTTGCTGTTTCATATAAAATGATGTTTTGCTCTTGCAAACGTTGTATTGTTTCTGTATGAGGATGTCCATATACATTATCTTTTCCATAAGAAAGTATTGCAATTTCCGGTTGTATTGCTTCTAAAAATGATTTTGTAGTAGAATATTTTGAACCATGATGCCCTACTTTTAATATAGTACTTTTTATATCATCAGATTGGTGGTCTAATATTATTTTTTCATCTATCGCGCCTGCATCTCCTGTCAGCAAAAAAGAAGTATTACCAGAAGTAATATGTAATACAAGAGAACCATGATTGTCATCTGCATCAAAAAATATCATTTTTTCATAAGGATATATCACTTCTAAAAACATATTCTGTCCTAATTGTGCATTTTCTCCCGTTTCAATAGTATAAATGGGAATATGATATTTATTTGCATTTTTAAAAAATGTTTCAGATAAAGGTGTTTTTTCAAATGCATAATTTGAAATATAAATGCCCCCTATTTCAATTTGATCAAAAAGTTCAATAGCTCCCAAACAATGGTCCTTATCCATATGAGTGATAAAAAGACCATCAATCTTTGAAATTCCTTCTTTTTGTAAATATGGTAATACATCATATGTTCCTGTGTTTCTTCCTAATGGTGTTTGAAATGTTCCCCCTGTATCTACTACATAAGTATATCCATCATAAGTTTGTATAATGGTACTGTCACCTTGCCCTACATCTAAAAAGGTAA
>DVLQ01000092.1 GCA_018715395.1 Candidatus Coprocola pullicola
AACATTCAGTTCATCAAGCAGTTTTCGAAATGCAAAGGCTGTGTACTGTGATCCTCTATCAGAGTGAAACATCAGTCCAGCTGGACAGTTTCTGGAATAATATGCTTTCTGAAAGGTCTGGATGACCAGATCTGCATTGGGTTTGGATGATATATTCCAGGAGATAATCTTTCTGGAAAAAAGATCCATAATGATACAAAGATAATACCACTTACCTCCGGCTTTGAGATATGTAAAATCACTTGTCCAGACCAAGTTGGGAGCTTTTTGATGAAAGTCTTGATGCAGGTGATCAGCATAACAACCAGACGACTCTTTTGGGCGAGAAATGGATTTTGGTTTTATTGTGGACATAGGTGGAAGCTACATGGAACGCATCAGGCGGTACACTCGACCGACGCTGATACAAATGCCATAGTCACGACCTAAGATATATGCGATTTTATAAGCACCGATGTGTTTATCGTAGTCAGCGTAAATGTGCAGAATCATTTGTTTGATGTTCTGATTCTCAATGGTTCTGGAAGAAGGCAGAGAATAAAAATGTTTGTAATAAGTGCTGCGGTTTACGTTGAGTATACGGCAGAGGGTTTTGATATTGTGCTGGAATCGAAGCTTATAAACTGCACTTAATCTTTGTTTGAGTGTGGCGTGAAGATGGCAATCGCTTTTTTTAGGATGAGGTTTTCTTCTTCAAGCTGAGCATTTCTTTTCTGGAGTTCCTGAATCTGTTTCGCAGTCAGAATTTCACCATTAGATGTTTCAACAGTGAAGTATTGCTTGATCCATCTGGAAAGAGCAGTTTGAGAAACACCATACTCTTTGATCAGAGAAGCTTGTGTTTTGCCATTATGATAGAGTTCAACAAGAGTTCGTTTGAAATCCTCATCATAATAATTTTTTTTAGCCATAAAGATACCTCCTTTTGGTGTCTAGTATTATGGTACATCTGTTTATAAATCGTGTCCACTTATTTAATATAGATCCATAGTATATCAGGTGAAAATAATGGTATAGCGCAGATGGGGAGTTAAATAAAATAAATACTTTTCGTATGTTTGTAGATAAAGAAATAGATGAGAGTGTTATAGAAGATATTAATATCTATTTTCTTACAGCTAGTCAGGTTTTAAATCCAGAATTGGATTTAGATGTTCTTGACGAAAATTTTGTTTTAACAGATTTTGAAAATGGATTATTAGAAGTATACGAAACAAAAGAAGTAGAATATTCTAAATCAATACTTGATGACGCTAGTACAATCTCTGCTATATTGGATATTGTAGCAAAATAAATTATAATTGGGTTTGAATATGAAACTTGTAAACAAGGATTTGTTGGTGGATTTAAATATGCTATCGAGATAATGAATGATTGTAAAGAAGAACAAAAAAGGAAATAGAGATAAAAAGCAGTTATTTGTTAACAGATTATTAAGAATATTAAAAAAAGGAGGTCATGAAAGCCTCTCTTTTTGATGTTTCTATCAAAGCCGCATATACACTTTTTTATAAAAGTTATAAGAAAGTAGAAATAGTGATTAAAATTTTTTATGTGAAAAATGCTGTCAATTCGGTGATTTTGAAAAGATATTGTATGTTATGAAAGTAATATAGTATAATAAAAAATTATGCAATGCAAAGATATAAAGAAGAAACCTCCTTTTTTTAGTACAAAATAATTTAAAAACGTTATTTTTTTATGAAATTATTTTGGATAAAAGAAAAAAGAAAGGGAATGATAGTACTATCAAATAAAAAAGGAGTTTTTGCCATGAAGGGAAAGAGATGGAAAACCATTTTAATTGGCAGTATTACCGGTTTTGCAAATGGTTTGTTTGGTTCCGGAGGAGGAACGATTGTTGTGCCATGTATGGAGCGGTTTTTGTCAGTAGAGGAGCATAAAGCTCATGCCACTGCTATTGCGATTATATTGCCGTTATCATTACTTTCTATTGCATTTTATGTTTGGAAAACAGATGTGTTATGGTCTATGGCTCTATGGGCGTCGGCAGGGGGCGTTGTCGGAGGATTTGTAGGAGCCAAGTTGCTTAGCAAAGTATCCGGTATATGGCTTCACAGGATATTTGGCGCATTTATGATAGCGGCGGCAGTGAGGATGATACTATGATTTGGGTAGCTGTCATAGGATTTGTTGCAGGTATTATTAGTGGTATGGGAATTGGAGGAGGTACCATATTGATTCCCGCACTGCTTTTTTTGCAGGATATTAATCAACAGCAGGCGCAAGGAATCAATTTGCTTTATTTTGTACCAACAGCAGTCATTGCACTGATTACTCACATCAAAAACAAAAATATTGAAACAAAAGTAGTAAAACCCATTGTGTGGATAGGTCTTTTGGGAGCAGCTGCAGGTGCTTTTTTGGCTGTAAAAATGGAAGCGGATTTGTTGAGAAAATTTTTTGGCGGATTTTTACTGCTTATGGGATTATCAGAAGTATTTCATAAACAAAAAAATAAGAAGGGAGAACATAAATATATGAATGACATACAATTTGCAAATATAAAAGCAGAATTTCAAAAAGCCGATTTAGAGGGAAAAATACGCCTTTATGTTACAACAGAAGGCTTGACTACACAGCAGTATAAAGAATTATTGGGAATGTATCCCGTAGGAGAGTTAGAAGAGTTAGAAAAGGCATTGGGATAAAATAAAATTTTTTGTAGAGAAAGGAACTTTCAAAAGTTCCTTTTTCTATAAAGAGTGTTAAAGTAACCATAAAAAAATATTTTCATTTTTATAATATCTGGTATAATAAAGAAAAAAAGGAAAGGGGGTATTTTTGTGAAATGTATTGAAAATTTATTTGTAGGAGGAAGTATACAAGATTTAAGTACAATTCTTTACAGTATACATCATAATATACCCGTTTTTCATTTGTATTGTATTTGTTTGTTTTATAAAAAAGGAAAAAGTCATATGGAAATTATGTCGTCAAAAGAATTGTGTAAAAAAAGATATGAACAAAAAGAATTTGTGGTTGCCGGCATTGCCTATGGAAGAGCAGAAGCATTGGATTTGTTTTGTTATATGATAGAACAGGCAATAAAAAAGGGAAGAAGCCTGCAAAAAGCGGAGGAATGGATTTTATGAAAGCGATACATATTTGTGCCGGCGTTTTTTGTGCATTGGCATTGCTTTTGATACTTTTGATTACTTCTATAGAAATAGCAGTATATGCAGATATGGGGTATTTCCAAAAAGAATATAAAAAGTATAATGTGTTGGAAAAAGTACATATGCAGGAAAAAGATTTACTTTTTGTAACAGAACAGATGATGTCTTATTTAAAAGGAAATCGGCAAGACTTGTATATTGAAACCATCATTGATGGAGAAAAAAAGGAATTTTTTAATGAAAAAGAAAAAGCCCATATGGAAGATGTGAGAACACTTTTTTTAGGCGGACAGCTTTTTAGAAAAATTGGTATTGCAGTTTGTTTATTGATGGGAGTCTTTTTTGTTTGGAAAAACAAACAAAATTTATTATTACAAATCATACGGGCTTCTATGATTTGTTTTGTGGGTGTGGTTGCTATAATAGCATTTATCATTTCAACTAATTTCAGCAAATATTTTACATTATTTCATAAAATGTTTTTTTCAAATAATCTTTGGATATTAAATCCTCAAACAGATAGACTTATTAACATTGTGCCCGAGCCTTTTTTTATTGACACATCCATACGAATTGGCTTGATTTTTGGTAGTATGATAATAGGAGTTTGTATCATTTGTAGTATTTTGTTAAAAGTAGGTAAAAAAAAGACGGGAGTATAATATGGAACTGCTTTTGATTGTATGGAGTATTATAAAAGTCATAGGCTGTATCTTTTTGGCAATTTTGTTTTTTGTTTTTTTGATACTGTTATTGGTATTGTTTTCTCCTATTGACTATGCCATGACAGGCGTTTATAAAAAAGATGCGACAGTAAAAGTTGATATAAAATGGATATTGAGAGCAATACATTTCTATGCAAGCTATCAAAATGAAAAATTAGAAGTTTCTTTTAAGCTATTTGGATACTGTGTTTATGGCAGTGATAAAAAACAAAAAAAGAAAAAAAGCACTTCTGCTGTTGAAAAAGAAGACGTCATGATTTCGGCAAGAGAAAAACAACAATTGCCGGAACAGCCAAAAAAGCAGCAACAACAAGAAACTTCCAAAAAACAGCAGACACAATCACAGACAACACAGCATAGGCGTGTAAAAGTATCTGAAATAGAACAAACACAACAACAATATCAAAAAGAAACTTCTCCACAGCAGAAAAAATCTAAAGAGAAAACAAAAAAACAAGGACAAGCTCTCAATAAAGAATATTTTTTGCATATGGAGCAAAAGAGAGAATGTTTAAAGGGGATTGTAGCATTTTCTAAAAGAATGTTAAAAGGAGTATTGCCCAAAAATTTTTATTTGAAAGCTACCATAGGTACAGGCGACCCGGCTTTAACAGGCTATTTTATGGCAATGGTTGGCGTATTAAAAATGAAGTTTGGAAAAAATCTTCAAATTATGGGAGATTTTAAAGAAATGACAATAAAAGATATTTTTTTTGATATCAAAGGAAGTATCTTTTTGGCATATTTGTTATATGCAGTCATTCGTCTTTTATGTGTAAAACCAATTTGGAATATAATAAAATTAGCATGGAAAGGAAATAGGTGAAAAAAATGGGAAAAGGATTTGACACTTCTTTGAATGTGTTGTTTGATAAAGTGGAGGATATTGTTTCAACTAAGACAGTGGTGGGAGAGGCCATTACATTTGGAGATTTGACATTGTTGCCATTGATAGAAGTTTCTGTTGGTGTAGCGGCAGGTGCAAAGGAAGGAGCAAAAGAAGATACGGCAGGAGGTATGGGAGCAAAAATCACGCCAAGCGCTGTATTGGTGATACAAAATGGCAATGTGCAATTAATTAACATTAAAAATCAAGACGCCGTTAACAAATTGATTGATATGGCTCCCGGTATTGCTTCTAAATTGAATTTTGGGGCTATATTTCATAAAGCAAAAGAAACGTCGCAGCCAAAGGAAGAAGTAAAATTTGAAGAGGAATTTGTAACAGAGGAATAGGAGGCTTTGATGAAAACTCTTATAAAATATTATGATAAAGATGTTTTAAAAAATATTTCCGCACCTTTGACATTGAAGCCAAAAAAAATTATATTTTTTTATGACAATGGAATACAAGATATGATATGGTTTCATAGCTTAAAAAAGTGTTTTCAGCATACAATGCCTAATATTGTTATGGAGCATATTTCTTTGAATATATTGGATATGGTGGAAATTTATACAAAAACAAAAAAGGCATTGGACAACAATGAAGATTGTGCTATGGAGTTTACAGGGGGAAGCGAATTAATGCTCATTGCAGGCTTTAAAGCAGGAGCCAAAAAAGGAGTTCCTCTTTACTATACAGATTTAGTAAAAGGCGTTATACTTGATTTGGCAGAAAATAAGGCTATTGCTCGTACAGAAAAATTGACAATACAGCATTTTATGGATGCAAGAGGAGCTTGTTTTACGGGACATTCTCATAGAGAGCCGGAAAAAGAAAGATATAAAGATATTTTAAATATGTGTGATGTACTTTTTGATAATTTAAGCGCATGGAAAAGTACAAGCAATTATCTACAGATTGTTGTGGCAAAATTTTCTAGTCAGGAAATGTATATTAAAAATAAAATTTATACCATACAAAAAAATGGTCAAAAAGTTAGTCCTGATAAAAAGATATTGTATGCTTTTGAAAAGTTTGGTTTTATAAAAGATTTAAAATTGACGCAAGAGCATATGAGTTTTTGTTTTTGTTCTGCTACAGATAAGCAATATGTGATTAACTATGGTATTTGGCTGGAACTGTTTGTATATATTCATGCAAAAAATTCGGGAGCCTTTGACGACGTTAGATTAGGAGCTTTGATTGACTGGAATGCCTATGATACCACAAGAATGGCAGGCAATGAAATAGACGTGATATTATCTGACCAGTCTATGCCCGTATTTATTTCCTGTAAACTACGCAGTGCAGACGCAGCGGCGGTGAATGAATTACTCATTGAGAAAAAAAGAATCGGTGGTTGGTTTTCAAAGGGTATATTAGTATCTTTTGGAAAAGACAGACAAGAAAGAAGCGCTACATATTTAAGAGCAAAAGAATTGGGCATTGAAATATTGGATGCAAAAGATGTATTAAGTGTTGATTTTGAGCAAAGGCTTATTAAAACAGTAAAAGAACATGATTTAATAAGCTTAAAGTGGAAAAAAGTATAGGGAGGAAAAAGCATGACAACAAAAAAGAGGCTTTTGATGGCTCTTTATACAGGGATACTCATTGGTGTGCTTTTAGAATTAAAAGATGGAGGTATTCATATCACAAAAGTAATATTGTATTGTGGCGTCTATGTGGGAGCATTTTTTTTGATAGAGTGTATACGATGGGTAGTAAAAAAATATTTTTAGTATTTTAAAAATGATTTTAGAAGACTGTCAACGGTCTTCTTTTTTTGTAAAAAAAATTTTTTATGGAGTACTTGACAAACAAAAGGGAAACTGGTATTATTTGCTCATGAGTTAGCATAAACTAATAAAAGATATATAATGCTAATATATAGTGTGAAATGCTAACTAAAATGGGAAAGGAGTGACTGCCATGAGTGAATTTGAGCAGATGCTGTTAGACCAATGTGCTCCAACCATATTTGGCGTCAAACAAGCTAATTTGTTTTCTTGTTCAAAAGAAAATAAACAAGAGGTATTAGCAGAATTAAAACGCTATAATGGTTGTGGCAGTACTTCAGGTATGCAATTTAAAATACTATATGAATGTAAAAATAGAATTTTTATTATTGCTTATCGAAAAAAAGCTATGCAACATTATTTTGCTCTAACAGAGGCAAAAGAATTTTTGTTACAACAAGGATATCCAAAAACAGAGAACATAGAAACACTTTTGCAGTACTTAAAATATCGTATTGAAAAATGGGAGGAATTTCCTCACGAAATAGGTTTATTTTTGGGATATCCTTTGATGGATGTAAAAGATTTTATTGCAAAAAAGGGACTTCATTTTAAATTTTGTGGCTATTGGAAGGTATATAGCAATGAAGAAACCGCAAAAAAAATATTTCAGAGATATGAAAAATGTAAAGAAGTGATTCGTTACAAAGTAACAAAGGGCATACCACTTACAGAATTAGTGGGTATGGCTTGTTAATAAAAAATTTAGGAGGTTTAAAAAATGGATAAAATTGCAGTAATTTATTGGAGTGGAACAGGAAATACAGAGGCTATGGCAAATGCTATTGCAGAAGGAATCAAAAGCGCCGGTGGAGAAGCAGATGTTTTTGCAGTCAGTGATTTTGCAGTAGATACATTTGATAGTTATAAAAAAGTTGCATTAGGTTGCTCTGCTATGGGTGATGAAGTGTTGGAAGAAGCAGAATTTGAACCATTTTTTTGTGACATTGAAGGCAAATTGGGCGATAAAAAAGTAGCGTTGTTTGGCTCTTATGGCTGGGGAGATGGCAAATGGATGAGAGATTGGGAAGAAAGAGTTCCCGGCGCCAATCTGTTTGCAGAGGGTCTAATGGTAAATGGTATGCCGGCAGGCGCTACAAAAGACGAATGTGTTGAATTTGGCAAAAAATTTGCAGAATGCTAATATAAAAAACTTTTCACTATCTTTTCCGTGGTTTTCATTTATGAAAAATAAAGCATCGTTTTAAAACAATTTATTGAAAACATAAATATAAAAATCAAAAACCAACAGTATTTTCTGTTGGTTTTTTTGTATAAAGAAAGCCATACTTTAGACGCATGAAAAAAGCTTTTCGGCGTTGAGATAGAAGTTGATATGGATATTATCAATAGATATGGTCTATTGTATACAAAATAGCATTGCAAATATCATATTGTATTGATACGCAAATATAAAAGAAAAGTGTTTGGTTACCAAAAGAGCAAAGCAATAGGAGATATATTGAGAAAATGATATAATTGGAAAGAAGTAAATATATGAAAAGTAGAAATAAGTCCGAATTATGTACATATGTTGGTAGAAATGCTACCTAAAATAAGTATATCGAGTTTTATAAGGTATCTAAAAGGAAAAAGCATTACGCTGTTGTATAAACAATTTAGTGGGTTAAAATATGAATACAAAATAGAGAATTTTGGTATAAGGCTATTATGTCGATACGGCGGGAAAAATGTAGATAAAATAACGGAATATATAGCAAATCAATTAAGATAAGAGCAACTAAGACAACAGCTGATGCTGGAACTAGAAAACTCTTTTAAGGATAACTGGTAACGAATAGGCAGTTGGCAGATTAGTTATGCGTTTACATATAAGACAAGAGCAAAGGGATATGTCCGCATGAGAACAATCACCTGCTAAACAGTTAGTTATTTTTTTATATGAAAAGCATTTTATTATAGAAAAAGGAATCTGTGACACTTTATGTATCAAAAAGAATAGTATGTGCAAAAAACGAATCTTTTTTTGGTTTTCTATATTACACTTAAAGGCGTATGTATTTTGTCTATAAACAAGGGCAAAAAGACATAGAGAAGAAATTTTTGTTATTTGATTTCTGAAACATCATGACAAAAAGCTTTTCTAATGTTCTGAATTAGAGTGATAAGTGGCTGCTTTTAATAAGCGGTAAATCATATTATTTTTATATAAAATGTTTACTATTTTCATTTTTTGTATGAATATTGAATATGTCAGGTGTTTGAGGTACAGAAAGCTTTTTTACAGATATTTTAATTTGTTTTTTTGTGCAATTTTGCTGTAAAAATGTTTCTTCCAATGCCATATAGTGAATTGTTTTTTTATCAAAATAATAAAAAAGAATTCTTCATCTGTAAACGGATAAATATGGATTTAAATTGATTTTATGCTTTATATTCCAAAAAATGCAAATAACTTTGTTATATATTTGGTTTATTTGATTAATTTTTGCTATATTTGTAAAATTTGTATTGCTTGGCAATATAATAAAAGTCATGGTTACCGATTCTTACTAAAAAATTATTTTTTTAGTTTTTTTGATATAGCTGAAATTTGTTTTAAACGTTTATGTTCTATAGAAGCTGCTCTTCAATATGTCTGTAAGTATCATTAATGTGTTAAAATTATATCAGTAAATAATACAAATACTACTTGATATAATTTTTTTAAAGTTTCAATTTCAAAGTCCCATGAAAGAATCATTATATGCTTTTTAAGATTTTTTGAATCTCTTTATTTTTTGTTTTTTTTTAAACTATATTTGAGTAAAACAATAAGGATTATTTGTTTCAATGCATAATAGCGAACTAGTATAGCCTAAAATAACATCTATGATGCTTGTGTAAAATATATTGGCTGTATTATCTGAGAGTTTTTTGTTATTTTCTCACACAACAAATACCTCTAAATATTTTATAGTTTCTGACCTATAGTTTATGTAATATGTTAAAGTTGATAAAAGGAATATGCCGATTGTAATTGCCTTTAAATATTATACATAAGCATATAAATCCATAATTGCAACCAATGGATTATCATTTATTTGATTTTTGAATAATATATGAAGTATGTTTAAAATGGTTTTGTGAAAAAATATTATTACATCACAGCTTATTATATTGATTAATTAAAAATTGAAATAACTTTTTTATTGATTATATGCTTGTTAAAGAGCTTTACAAGAAAGATTTTCTATTCTTCTCTCATAATATATTATTCGGTATTTTGCCTAGTTATATTGGTATTACAATATCTGCTTTACGTATTAAAAGATTGAGTTTATCAAAGTTATAAAGAAAATCTTCTTGTATATTTAGCTCTTTTTACCGCATATTGGCACAGGAAAGCCTAATTTTGTGAAATAGAAAATTTGGCTGAATAAAGACTATAATTTAAATTTTTGAATTTCGTTTTCCATAAATTTCACTTGCACAGAAAGGTCATTGATAGAAGCAGAGCTTTCTTGTGCAGAAGCAGAATTTGTTTGCACAACAGAAGAAATTTGTTCAATACCTGCACTGATTTGTGAAAGTGTATCAGACTGTTCTACAGACATTTTAGAGATTTCATTTAATTCTGCAATAATGCCATGAGAACCTTCTACAACACAATTCATGGCAGAAGCAGTTTGTTGTGCAATTTCTGTACTTTTTGTAACAGCCTGTACTGTTTGTGTGATTAATTCAGCTGTGTTTTTGGCTGCTTCTCCGCTTTTTGCAGCTAAATTTCTAACTTCATCCGCTACAACAGCAAAGCCTTTTCCGGCCGCGCCCGCTCTTGCCGCTTCTACTGCTGCATTTAAGGCAAGTATATTTGTTTGAAAAGCGATATCTTCAATGGTTTTGATAATATTTTCAATTTGTGTAGAGAAGTCATTGATATGTTGTATAGAGTTTAGCATTTCTTTCATTTTTTTATCGCTCAGAGTGATATTTTCTCCTATGATGACCGCTTGTTCATTAGCAGATTCTACACGTTTTGCGCTTTGCTCTATATGATGTGAAACATCTGCAAGAGAAGCAGAAAGTTCTTCTACAGCACTGGCTTGTTCTGTAGCGCCTTCTGCAAGAGACTGCGCATTATTGGAAAGCTGTATGGAAGTTTCTAAAACTTTATTAGAAGCACTGGAAATAGTGGTTAATGTACCGACTAAATTTGTTCTGATTTGTAAAAGAGATGTTTTGATTTTAGAAAATTCACCAGTATAATCGTTTTGCAGTGTAAATACTAGGTTTCCTGTTGAAATTTGATTTAACACATCTGCAATTTCATCTATGTAAAGAATATAATTTTTTAATTGGTCAACAGTATGAGAAAGGGCAATGGAAACTTGACCAATTTCATCAGAAGAATGAGAAACTTGTGCTATATTCAGATTGCCTTCTGCAATAGACTGTGCCGTATTTCTCAATTTTAATAAAGGTCGGATCATCATTTGAGAAAGGAATATAATGCAGACTGCTACAATCAATAAACCAATGATAAATGTAATTCTCATCTGTGATATGGTACTATTATAAGACGCCATAGCTTCTGTTTCCGACATACACGTTAATACAGAAAAGCCTGTGTTGCCAATACTGCTTAATGTTCCATAATATTTTGTATCGTCTATTAAAAATGTATAGTTACCAAAGGCGGAAGATGAAATAGCCGATTTGATATCTTCCGAAAGATTTATTTCTGTAATATTTTTATTGATATAGTCGCTGTTGGGATGATATAAAATATTTCCGGTAGGGTCAGTGAGTATGGAAAAACCTGTTTCACCAATGGAATAAGAGGATATAATTTTAGAAACATTTTCTAATGTAATATCAACAGCGGCAATACCCAGTATTGTATTGGTAGAAGTATCAAAAACCGGCGTAGCAATTGTAATGACAGTAGCGCCGGTATTGGCGTCAATGTAAGGAGTAGTAAGGATTGTTTTTTTCTGTTGTGCTACTGCAGTAAAATAAGGTCTGTTTTCCAATCCCCAATTAATACCCGAAAGAAAACCGTCGGAAATCATAATTTGACTAGAATCAACATCTCCTATATAAACACCTAAAATAATATTTGAATCGGTTTGCCATTGTTTGATTAAAGTTTGGTTAATATCAGAAAACCAAGGCATATCTACAAAGGCAGTCCCTGGAGGCGTCTCCAAAAGCGCTTTTTCTATGTTATAATCAGCAGCGATACTTTCTGTTTGGGTGATATATCTTGTAAAAAAATTATTTAATTGTTCCGAAACGGCTGTAGCATCAGAAGCCAATTTTTTAATGGTAAGCTGTTGTGTTGCTTTTCCAACAGAATTGGTAATTAATAAACCTGTTAATATTAAAACAAGTATACTTGGCAGTAAAATACCAGCTAACATTTTAATACGTAAGCTAATAAACCTCATATAAAGCTCCCCCTTAAACTAATTGTAAAATATAATTTTAAAAATTGTATCATAGAATAAAACAATTTTCAATATTGTATAGAATCTGCATTATAATATATAAAAAAATTGTCCATAGTTTTACTATGGACAAACAATGTTTTTTTATTATAGTCATAATGAAATAAAAATAAGATAATAAGTATCATTTTTATAGAAATTTGTTTCTTTCTTTATATTTTTTTAATTTTCTTGATACAGAAGGCTGGCTGATTTGCAATGCATTTGCAATTTCATAGGTTGTTTTATATTTTTTGACTGCTTTTTTTAGTAAAAGATATTCTACTTTTTCAAAAGCTTCTTTTAAAGGCATAATTTCTTCTTCTGTTTCGGAAAGTTCTTCTTTTACGGCATATGGTAAAAAACTAGGAGAATATCCTACTTCATCTTGTTCTGAAGTGACCAAAATGCGTTCTATCATATTTTCTAATTCTCTAACATTACCCGGCCAGTCATATTCCATAAAATGTTTTAACAATTCAGGAGAAAGCTTTTTGTGTAATTGATATTTTTGATTGATTTTTTTTACAAAGTGGTCAATAAGAGGCGGGATATCCGTTTTTCTATCTCTTAAAGGCGGTATCATAATAGAAACAACATTGAGTCTATAATATAAGTCTTGTCGAAATTGCCTGTTTTGTACCATTTCTGCAATATTTTGATTTGTCGCCGCAATCACTCTTGTATCAATAGCAATAGACTTTGTAGAACCAATGCGTGTAATTGTTTTTTCTTGTAGTACACGCAATAGTTTTACTTGTAGATGCAAAGGCATATCGCCAATTTCGTCTAAAAAAACAGTGCCTTTGTTTGCCATTTCAAATATACCAATATGTCCATTTTTTTTTGCGCCTGTAAAAGCTCCCCCTTCATAACCAAATAGTTCTGACTCCAGCAACTGTTCAGGAATAGCTCCGCAGTTAATTTTTAAAAATAAATTTTTATTTCGGCTGCTTTTTTCATGGATTTGTTTTGCGACAACTTCTTTTCCTGTGCCAGACTCTCCTAAAATTAAAACAGTAGAGTCCACATTAGCCACCTTTTGGGCAAGAAAAATAACTTTTTTAAACTCAGGGCTTTCTGCAATAAAGGTATTTTGTTGTAAGTCGTTTAGTTGTTTTTGATATTGGTCTATTATAATTTTAGAATGGTTTAATTCTTCTTGAATTTTGTTTATGACAGAAATATCTCGAACAAAGGAAACTACCATACGAATGGCGCCATCTTCAAAAATAGGAACGCCTCTTAACGCTACTTTTTTTCCATTGATAACTTGTTGCTCTACGCTGACAGGTTTTTGAGAATCAATGACTTGTTGTGTAATAGAAGTAGAGAGATAACCTTCTTTTACAATATCAGTCATATATTTTCCAATAAGCTTTTTAGAATCTAATCCTGTAATTTGTTCATATGCCTGATTCACTTTTAAAGTCAGCCCTTCTGCATTTGTAATGTACATACCGTCATTCATGCTGTCAAATATTTTTTCCCAATCCTGTGCATGATTCATGTTTTGTAAAACTTTTTTTTTCATAGTGTCACCTCTATTCTTTTACATAAAAAATAATTTTGTAATGCTTATTATGTCTGTAAAATGAAAAAAATAGAAGTATCTTGTAAAGAAAATTAGTTTATCTATATTTATTTTTTAAACTATTTTCTATAAAAAGCATTAGCAGAACGTTTTTGTAAAAAGGCTTCTATTGCTTCCTTTCTATCTTCTGTTTTACAAACTGCCTCAAATAAATCGCTTTCCATATCCAGCGCAATATTTTTTTGATATCTATCAAATCCATTAATAGCCATTTTCATACTTTCTACTGCAAGAGGAGCGAAGGAGGCAATTTTTTTGGCAATTTCTTCGGCTTTTGCTACAAGAGCTTCTTTTGGTACAACATATTGTACCAGACCAATACGAAAGGCTTCTTTGGCTGATATATTTTTGCCTGTTAACAATAAATTTAAAGCATTGCTTCTGCCAATAGCTTCTCTTAAACGATAAATACCACCCCAACCTGGTATTTCTCCTAATGTAATAGTAGGAATACCAATTTTTACATCTTCAGACACAACAGTAATATCGCAGCCTAACAGCAGTTCCAAACCGGCGCCCAGTGTATAGCCATGAGCAGCCAATATAACAGGTACGCGACATTGCTCTACAGCCAAAACACAAGCTTGTCCTCTTTTAGAAAAAAGTTTTATATTTTTTCCTTCCAACGCTGCTTCTTCTTTGATGTCGCCGCCTGCTGTAAATGCTGTAGCCAATATACTTTTTATAATAACACAACGGACGTCGGTGTTTTTTCCAATTTGTGAAAAAGCGTCTAAAAATTCTAATATAAATGGCGTATGAAAAGCGTTCAATGCTTCAGGTCGATTTAAAGTAATAGAAACGATATGATTTTTTTCTTCAATAAAAAGAAATTTCATGATTTTAAAGCCTCCTCTTTTGTTTGTGCAAAAACAGTTTTTCCCGAAAGAACTTTTTTTGCCAATATCAGCAATTCATCGCTAACGCTTTGTTCTATACAAACTTGCTGTATTTGTGAAAAATTTTCTTTGATTTTCTTTTCAATAAAATATTCTACTGTTAAATGCGCTGAGGGACAGCAGGCGCATTGTCCCAATAGATGAATATAAAGGGTGTTGTTCTCTATTCTATGTGCTTTTACATTTCCATAGTGTTTTTGTAAATGAGGAGAAACATTTTTTTGTAAATATTTTTGTATGGTGTCAATAGAAATTTTGTTTGTTTTCATATAAAAAACCTCCTATTATATTTTTATATTTAATTTTGTAGCAAAAACTATGCCTAAAACAAATTTAAAAATAGTGTCAAAATTATGTTTAATAAGGAAAAAATATATTTTTTAAAAAAATTTTTGGAATAGCATTCAAAAACAGATATAAAAAATTCTGAAAATGATTCAAAAATGAATTATTTACCATATATTTATTCAATTATGAATCAAATAAAGAGATATTTTATTTAAAAATGATTCAAAAATGAATCTGATTCAAAAATGAAAAATATTATATTGCAAAAAAGAGCAGAAAATAAGAGTTTTTGAAAAATAAAATTTTTGGCATCCTTTTTGCTCTTATATATGATTGTAAAACAGATACAGAATTTTATAAAAAAAGCAGAAAGGACGACAACTATGGAAAAAGCATTACAAGGAATGAAAATTTTAGACTTTACAAGAGTATATTCTGGGCCTTACTGCACAATGCTTCTTGCTGATTTGGGAGCAGACGTCATTAAAGTAGAGGCTGTAGGGAAGGGAGATGATACAAGACATTTTGCACCCATTAAAAATGGACAGAGCGGTTATTATCTGTATCTGAACCGCTCAAAAAAAAGTATCACATTGGATTTAAAATCAGAGCAAGGAAAAAAAATAGCTTTAGAATTAGCAAAATGGGCAGATGTTATCATAGAGAATTTTTCTCCGGGAACAATGCAAAGGCTCAAACTGGATTATGAAGAAATCAAAAAAGTCAATCCGGAAGTTGTATACGCTTCTATTTCCGGATTTGGTCAAACAGGACCTTATCGAAATAAAGTGGCTTATGATGCAGTGGCACAAGCTATGGGTGGTTGGACAAATTTGACCGGCTTTCCCGGGCAAGTTCCTGCTAGGGTGGGACCGGCTATTTCTGACGCCGCTACAGGAGTGCATACTGCTGTGGCAATACTTGCGGCTGTTTATTATAAACAAGCGACTGGTAAAGGACAATATATAGACATTGCTATGATGGATACCGTATTTTCCATGCTTGAAAATGCAGTCAGCATTAAGACACTTTTGGGAGAATCTCCACAAAGAATTGGAAATTCCAATCCAAGCTCTGCTCCTTATAATATGTATCAAACAAAAGACAGTTATATTGTCATTGCCACGGCAAATGATGGATTGTTTACAAAATTGATTCATGTAATGGGACAGCCGGATTTAATCAAAGAAGAAAGATTTGCCACCAACCCGGCCAGAAAAGCCAACCAAAAAGCATTGGACGATATCATAGAAAATTGGACAAAGCAATATACAAATGCAGAGATTGAAGCATGGTTGGATGAAGCAAGAGTACCGGTAGCGTCTTTAAAATCCATTGACCAATTGGTGGAAGATCCTCAAATTGAGGTAAGACAAATGCTTATTGAGCAGGATTGTCCTAATGTAGGAAAAGTAAAATTTCCGGGAAATCCTATTAAATTAAGTCAAACACCGCCGGATACATCAACAAGGGCTCCTATGCTGGGAGAACATACAGAAGAAATTTTAAAAAATATATTATCCTACAACGATGAAACTATAAAAAGCTTAAAACAGAAAAATATTATTTAATATTGGAGGAATGTAATTATGATGAATGGACAGCAATACAAAGAAAGTTTAACAAAACTGCACCCTGTTATTTACTGCAATGGCAGAAAAATCGAATCTGTAGTAGACGATAAAATGACGGCTCCTCATGTAAATTCTGCTGCAATGACATATGAACTGGCTTTTCAACCGGAGTATGAAGATTTGATGACAGCAACTTCTCCTTTTACAGGAAAAAAAATCAATCGTTTTACTCATGTGCATCAAAGTACAGAAGATTTAGTAAAAAAAGTAAAGATGATGCGTATGATTGGTCAGAAAACAGGAACTTGCTATCAACGCTGTGTAGGTTTTGACGCTATGAACGCTTCTTTTATTACTACATATAAAATTGATAAAAAATACGGAACAAATTATCATGAAAGACTGATTAAATATATGACATATGTACAGGAAAATGACTTGATGATTGCAGGCTCTATGACAGACCCAAAAGGAGATAGAAGCAAAAAACCAAGTCAACAAGCCGACCCGGATTTATTTGTACATATTGTAGAAAGAAGAGAAGACGGTATTGTTGTAAGAGGTGCCAAAGCACATCAAACAGGTATGGTAAACTCTCATGAGATGTTGATACTTCCTACAACAAATTTAGGACCCGATGATAAAGATTATGCTGTTGCGGCAGCTATTCCGGTAGATGCTCCTGGCGTAATTCACTTCTTTGGAAGACAGACAAATGAAAATAGACGTTTGGAGGGCGATATTGATACAGGTAATGCCGAATATGCTATTGTAGGTGGTGAAACGCTTACTGTTTTAAATGATGTTTTTGTACCTTGGGATAGAGTATTTATGTGTGGAGAAACAGATTTGGCACAGGAATTTGTAGAAACATTTGCTTCCTATCACAGACAAAATTACGGCGGATGCAAGGTAGGTGTAGCAGATGTTATTATCGGTGCCGCAGCGGCTATGGCAGAATACAATGGCTGCCCTAAGGCTTCCCACATTAAAGATAAACTGGTTGAAATGGTGCATTTGGCAGAAACAATGCATTGCTGTTCCATTGCTTGTTCTGCAATGGGACATAAAACGGAAGCAGGCAGCTACTATGTAGATACATTGTTAGCAAATACTGTAAAGCTTAACTGTACCAGAACAATGTATGAAATTTCCCGTTTAGCCCATGACATTGCAGGCGGCTTTATTGCAACATTGCCTTATGAGGCCGACTATAAGTCGGAAATAGGACGTCAATACATTGATAAATATTTTGCAGGAGATGCAAAATTCCCTACAGAAGAAAGAATTCGTATGGCAAGACTTTTGGAAAACATGACAGGCGGCACAGCTTTGGCAGAGTCTATGCATGGCGCAGGTTCTCCACAAGCAATGCGTGTTATGATTCAAAGAGAAACAAATTGGGAACAAAAAAAGAAATTGGCTAAAAAATTGGCAAATATTGAAGTGGAGGAATAATGTATGTTTAAAACAGCAGTGATTGTAAGCGGAGTCAGAACTGCCACAGGAAAATTTGGCGGAACTCTCAAAGATATTGAAGCGCCTCAGTTAGGTGCAATTTGTGTCAAAGAAGCATTAAAAAGAGCAAATGTTACAGGAGATATGGTAGATGAAGTGATTATTGGCACTCATTTTCAAGCAGGAATAAAAGCAAATTCTGCAAGACAGGTATCTTTGGGCGCCGGAATTCCTGTAGAAGTACCGGCATGGACAGTAAATAAAAATTGTGGAACGGGATTAAAAGCAATCAATGTTGCCGCACAACAGATTATGTTGGGAGAGGCAGATATTATGGTAGCAGGCGGTTGCGAAAGTATGAGCCGTATTCCCTATGTGCTGAAAGATTATCGTTTTGGCGGCAGAATGGGCAGCGGACAAGTGCTGGATTCTATGCTGTATGATGGTTTAGTAGATCCGTTTATGAACTATCATATGGGTATTACTGCGGAAAATGTTGCCCAACAATATGGCGTTACAAGACAAATGCAGGACGAATTTGCTTTAAATAGCCATAAACTGGCACAACAAGCAGTAGAGCAAGGCAAATTTGACAATGAAATTGTACCTGTAGAAATAAAAACAAAAAAAGGCGTTGTTTTATTTGACAAAGATGAAACAATTCGTTTTGATGCAAAAATAGAAGATTTTGAAAAATTAAAGCCTGTTTTTAAAGAAGGAGGCACTGTAACAGCAGGCAATTCTTCAGGATGTAACGACGAGGCGGCGGCTGTTGTATTAATGAGTGAAGAAAAAGCAAAAGAATTGGGATTACAGCCAAAGGTTGCATTGAGAGCATTTGCTTCTGCCGGCATTCATCCTTCTATTATGGGTTATGCTCCTGTTTATGCGGTACAAAAGGTATTGAAAAAAGCTGGATTGACTGTAGAAGATATTGATTTATTTGAAATCAATGAAGCTTTTGCAGCACAAGCGGCGGCTTGTATTAGAGATTTGAAAATTCCTTCTTACAAAGCAAATGTAAACGGCGGTGCGATTGCATTAGGACATCCGGTTGGCGCTACAGGCGCAAGATTGACTATCAATATTATGAATGAATTGGAAAGAAGAAATCTGCGTTATGGCGTTGTGAGTCTTTGTATTGGCGGCGGTCAAGCCATTGCCACATTGGTAGAAAGAATATAAGGGGGTTTTGAAAATGCAAATTAAAAAAATATTTGTCATCGGCGCCGGACAAATGGGTTCCGGCATTGCACAAGCGGCGCTGACGGCAGGATATGACGTTACAATAAGAGATATGACAGATGAAATTGTTTTAAATGGAAAAGAAAAAATAATAAAGAATTTAGAAAAAATGGCGTCAAAGGGAAAGCTGACAGCACAAGAGGCGGAAAATGCAAAAGCAAATTTGAAAACAACCACAAAACTCTCTGATGCAAAAGAAGCTGATTTGATTATTGAGGCGGCTGTAGAAAATATCAATATCAAAACAGATATTTTTAAAGAATTGGAACAAATTACAAAACCGGAAGCAATTTTTGCAACTAATACCTCCTCTCTTTCTATTACAGAAATTGCCGCCGCAACAAACAAACCGGAAAAGGTAATAGGAATGCACTTTTTTAATCCGGCGGCAATGATGAAACTTTTAGAAGTAACAAAAGGCTATCTAACCAGTCAGCAAACAATAGATACTGTATTGGTAGTGGGAGAAAAAATGGGAAAAGTAACAATTACAGCATTGGATAAACCGGGTTTTATTGTAAACAGAATGATTGACCCAATGTTAAATGAAGCCATTTGCTTAGTAGAAGAAGGAGTTGGTACTGTAGAAGATATTGATAAAGGCATGAAGTTTGGCTGCAATCATCCTATGGGTCCGCTGGAATTAGCTGATTTAATCGGATTAGACGTACTTTTGGCAGTAATGGAAGTATTTTATAAAGAATATGGAGATCCTAAATATAGACCGGCGCCTCTTTTGAGAAAAATGGTAAGAGCAGGAAAACTGGGCAGAAAAACAAAAGAAGGATTTTATAAATATTGAGATACAAAAAAGGGGGGGAACAGTCCCATGAAAATTGCTTTGAAATATTGTGGGGGCTGTAACCCCGCTTATGAAAGAAACAATATTGTAAAATGGTTGAAAAGAGATTTTCAAAACATAGAATTGTCACCTTTGAAAGAAAATGAAAAATATGATTTGATACTCATTATTTGTGGTTGTAGTGCAGAGTGCGTTTCAGAAAAAGACTTTGACAATACAATTGCTGTTGTTTCAATACATAATGAACAAGAGTATCAAAAAGTGAAAGAATATATTATAAAAAATGGTATGAAAGGAGGCAAAAATAATGTCATTTAGCGATGTTTTAATGTGGATTATGGCTATTGGCGCTTTAGTAGGAGGTATTGATAAAATAATAGGAAACAAGTTCGGACTTGGAGAAAAGTTTGAAGAAGGTTTTCAGGCTATGGGACCTTTAGCATTGGGTATGGTTGGTATGGTTTGTTTATCTCCTGTACTTTCTAATGTGATTGCGCCTGTTATTAGTCCGATATTGACTGCAATCGGTTCAGATCTGGCTATTTTTGGAGCTATTTTACCAAATGATACAGGAGGATATTCTTTAGCGTTGTCCTTAGCGCAAAATGAACAAGCAGGATTATATTCCGGTCTAATTGTAGCTTCTATGCTTGGCAGTACTGTAACGTTTTCCATTCCTGTGGGTTTAAATTTGATTGCAAAAAAAGAAACTCCTTATTTTGCAAAGGGATTGGTTATTGGTATGATTACAATTCCTGTTGGGTCTATTGTAGGCGGTTTGATGGCAGGCTATAACGTTATGATGGTAATTATGAATACCATTCCTGTTTTAATTATAGCAATTATTTTGATGATTGGCTTAAAATTTGCGCCTAACAAAACAATGAAAGGTTGTCTTTATTTTGGAAATATTGTTGTTGTAGTCATTACTGCTGGTTTGATAGCGGCGGCTTTTGAATATATGACAGGTATTGTCATTATACCGGGTATGGCGCCAATTGAAGAAGCCATGGCAATGATTGGAAATATTGCAGTAGTGCTTTTGGGAACATTCCCTGTTTTGCATTTGTTGACAAAAATTTTGGATAAACCATTGACAGCCATTGGCACAAAAATTGGTATGGACGCCGTTTCAACAGCAGGTATGATTTTCTCTATGGCAAACTGTATTCCTGTATTTAAATCTTTGTCAGATATGACTTCAAAAGGCAAAATTATTAATGTTGCATGGCTTGTTTGTGTAGCCGGCGCATTAGGAGACCATTTGGGATTTACAGCAGGCGTTCATCCGGAAGCAATTCTTCCGGTTGTATTGTCTAAAATAATCGGAGGCGCAGTAGCAGTGATATTAGCGTTAGTTTTAGTAAAGGATACAACGGCAGAAGACCAACAGAGCAAACGCATTGAAGAAGAAATGAATCAACAAAATACGTAAAGAGAGTCAAATAAATATAAAACTAGGAGGTTTTGGGATATGGAAAAAATAAAGGATATTATCAATATTGCTATTATGAATTTTAAAGTGTGGACAGGCAATAAAGAAGTAAACTTGGCCCATATCGAGCAATATTCTATTGCGGCTGCAAAAAGAGGAGCAGATATGATATTGTTTCCGGAGTTATGCCTAATGGGATATGATTATTTTGTAAATGAAAGCATTTCTCAAGAAGAAAAAATTGCAGCAACTGAAACAGTAAATGGTCCTTCTGTAAAAAGGATTGAAAAAATAGCAAAAGAATATGGTATTTATATTATTTTTGGTATGTCTGAAAAGCTTAAAGAAGAAGATATGGATATTTATAATGCGGCTGTTGTATTGGGACCGGAAGGACTCATTGGTTCTTATCAAAAAATTCATCCTTTTGGTACAGAAAATTTGTGGTGTAAAAAGGGTGAAAATCCCTTCTTGTTTGATACGCCTTGGGGACCAATAGGACTTGGCATTTGCTATGATAGTTATCAATTTCCGGAATTGGTACGTTATTATGTTTATAAAGGAGCCAGACTATATTTAAACCCAACTGCTGTGATAGAAGAAATTCCAAACGAAGGCAGCAGAGAGGCTTTCGTACGATGTTATACCCCTCATTTAGAATACAGTGTTTTAGCAAGTTCTATTTATATTGCAAGCTCCAATTTGACAGGATATGACGATACCTCTTTCTTTGGAGGAGGAAGTATGATTATAGGTCCAAAAACAAATGCTTTTGGAGAAGTGGATGTTGTGCGTTACTGTGGAGATGACAGAGATTATCAAGTAAAAATGTTTATTGCAACGATAGACCTTTCACTGGCAGTAAGACATCAGTGTATAAATAATCCTTATTCCGGCACGCCGGATTTCAGACCGGAAATTTATAAAAAGTTTTATGAAGATTTATCAAAATAGAAAGGCGGCATGGCTATGAAAAATGTAACATTTGATATGAAGGGAAAAGTAGCCGTTGTAGTAGGCGGCACAACAGGCATTGGCAAAGCCATTGCAATGGAATATGCAAGATGGGGAGCAAATGTGATTGCAGTCAGCAGAAGAAAAGAAAAATGTAAAGAAATTGCAGATGAAATTAGAAAAGAAGGCGTTGAAACGCTGGAAATGGCTGTAGATGCACAAAATATGGAACAATTAAATCAACTGCGAGATAAAGTAGTAGAAAAATTTGGTCATATTGATATTCTTGTAAATGCGCAAGGCATAAACCGCAGACATGATGTAGAGGAGTTTCCTATGGAAGAATATGACCAAGTAATGGATACAAATTGCCGTTCTTTGTTTATGAGCACACAGGTAATCGGAAAACAAATGATAAAACAAGGATATGGAAAAATTATCAATATTGCTTCTATGGGGGCTTATTTAGGATTAAATAGAGTTGTGCCATACTGTGGCAGCAAAGGGGCTGTGATGCAGATGACAAAAGGCTTTGCTGTAGAATGGGCAAAGTATAACATTCAAGTAAATGCTATTGCACCAGGATATTTTAAAACAGAATTGACCTCAGGACTGCATCATGACAAAGAAAGAGAAGAGGCGGTTATGAACAGAAATCCTATGAAAAGATGGGGAAATGTAGAAGAACTGACAGGAGCCGCTATTTTTTTGGCAACAGACGCCTCTTCTTTTGTAACAGGAATATCTATACCAGTAGACGGAGGTATGTTGGCAATGGGTGTTTGATAAGGAGCATGTAAGTAAAAAAGGGAGGAATTTGGCATGAGTACGGAAAATCAAAATAGAGAGTCTATGGCAAAGACTCTAAAAAGAGGGGATATATGGGCGTTTGCATTTGGCTCCATTGTTGGTTGGGGCTGGGTTATGTTAGCCGGAGGCTGGGTTGCCAGTGCAGGTACAGTAGGCGCTATCATTGCTATGGCACTGGGTGCAATTATGTGTTGTTTGGTAGGGATTACCTATGCAGAATTGACTCCGGCACTGCCCATTGCAGGCGGTTCTTTTGTGTGGTCTTATAGAGCGTTGGGATATAAGTTTGCATGGTTTAGCGGCTGGGCGATTGCATTTGCTTATGTTGCCGTTGCGGCATGGGAAGGACCGGCGTTAGCCACAGCCGTTGGGTATTTGATAGAATTACCTCAAAAGGGCTTTTTGTGGTCTATTGCCGGCTATGATATTTATGCTCCTTGGCTTGCTATCAGTACAGTAGGCACTCTTTTTACAATGTTTTGTCACTATAGAGGACTGAAATTTGCGGCGATTTTTAATACCATTGCAGCAATTTTATTGGTATCCGGCGGCGTTATATTCTTTTTAGGAGGCATTACATTAGGCGATATTGCAAATGCAGCCCCTGCCATTAAAGATGGGTTCAATGGCATTACAATTGTTATGCTGGCGGCGCCGGCCATGTTTGTTGGTTTTGACGTAATTCCTCAGGCTTCAGAAGAAATGAATTATCCTATTAAACAAGTAGGTTGGCTTGTTATATTTGCGATTATGTTAGGAGCATTGTGGTACATAATGATGATTGTTGGCGTGGCTTTTGCAGCTCCTCAGTCTGCATTGGAAGGAGCCACCATTCCTTTGGCTGATGCTGCTTCTTATGTATATAATAACAAACTTTTTGGCACATTTATTATTATTGCAGGTATTGGCGGTATTTTAACCAGTTGGAATGCTATGTTTGTTGGCGCAACAAGAATATTGTTTTCTATGGCAAGAGCAAAAATGCTCCCATCTGTTTTTGCAAAGTTACATCCAAAATATAAATCTCCTACAGCAGCCATTACATTGATTGGCGTAATCTGTCTTATTTCTCCATTACTTGGTTCCAATGCTTTAGGCTGGTTTGTAGACGCCAGTTCCTTTGGTACAGTAGTGGCATATTTAACTGTTGTGATTTGTTTTATTGTTTTGCGTAAAAAAGAGCCTAATTTGAATCGTCCTTGGAAAAGTTCTAAACCTAGATTAGTGGGCGTGTTTGCATTGATTGCAACCATATTCTTTATTTCATTGTATTTGCCTTTTGGATCCGGTTCTTTGGGAAAATTTGAATGGTATATGGTGGCGCTTTGGGTAGTCATTGGCATTATTATGGTTATTGTAAATAAAGTAACACTGAAAAATGTAACACTTCATGAAAGAGAATTACTTATGTTTGGTCAAGAGTATGCAAGAAAAGAATATTTAGAAAGAAAAGATTGATACAGGGAGGAAAAAACAATGGAACGTTTTCATACTGAAAAATCAAAAGCTCTGTTTGAAGATACTTGCAATTATCTTGTAGACGGCGTAGCAAGTTCTTTTCATAGAGCTCCGGGAGAGGAATATCCTATTGTAATGGAATATGGAAAAGGTTCAAAATTGTATGATGTAGACGGAAATGAATATATTGATTATAACTGCGCTATGGGACCGGTCATACTGGGCTATAACAATGCAGAGCTGATAGAAGCGGTAACAAAGCAATTACAAAAGGGAACACAATTTGCAGCGCCTACTCCACAATTAAATCAATTGGCAAAAAAATTGACAGAAATTATACCTTGTGCAGAGAAAGTCATGTTTCAAAACAGCGGTACAGAAGCTGTAATGTGTGTGTGGCGTGTTGCAAGAGCTTATACAGGAAAAAATAAAATTGTAAAATTTGAAGGACAATATCATGGCTGGTCTGATGAAGAAAAGGTAACCATTGATGCAGATTCTGTAGAAGAATTAGGTCCCATTGATAATATTTACAAAATTATCAATACAAAAGGACAGCGTATTGCGGCGGCAGACGATATTATTGTAGCGCCATGGAATGATTTGCAAGCTTTAGAAAAAATATTAAAACAGCACAGCAATGATATTGCGGCAGTGGCTATGGAACCATTTATGTGTGATTCCGGACCTATTTTACCACAGCCTGGTTATTTGCAGGGAGCGAAGGATTTGTGCGAAAAATACAATGTATTACTACATTTTGATGAAGTAATCACAGGTTTTCGCATGGCTTTAGGCGGCGCACAGCAATATTATAATGTGATACCGCATATTGCTACCTTTGCAAAGGCAATCACAGGAGGATATCCTCTTGCTGTAGTAGCAGGCAGAAAAGATATTATGGATGCAGGAGTACATGCTTCCGGTACATTTAATGGAAATCCTGTCAGTGTAGCGGCGGCTTTAGCCACTATTGGCATTTTAGAAAGACCGGGCGTGTATGAAAAATTTCAAAAATTAGGCGATAGACTTTGTCATGGATTTGAAAAATTGAGTAAAAAACATCATATCCCATTATTTTGTGCAGCCAAAGGCTCTATTGTAGAATTGCAACTGGGTACTGCACAAGAAGCTACCACGTTTAGAGATTTTTTACAAAAAGCAGATATTGAAAAGTATCAAAAATTATTCCATACAGCAAAAGCTTATGGCGTTAGAATTACACCTTTAAGAGGAAGGATTTATTTAACAACAGCTCATACGGAAGAAGATATTGATAAAACCATTGAAATTCTTGATGTGGTGTTTAGTCAAATTTAAAAAACAAATAGGGGGAAGAAGGGAAAAATATGTTCAAAATAGTTGCAAAAAAGGAATTAAACGACGCTGTAACATTACTGGAAATACAAGCCCCCTTTGTGGCGAAAAAAGCACAGGCAGGACAATTTATTATTTTTAGAGTAGATCAATACAGCGAAAGGGTTCCTTTGACAATAGCTGATTATGATAGAGAAAAAGGAACAATCACCATTATATTTCAAAAGGTAGGCTTATCTACAAAGATGTTGGGAGAAAAGAAAGTCGGAGAATATATAAAAGATTTTGTAGGACCTCTTGGAATTGCAACAGAATATGAAAATATGAAAAAAGTAGCGGTAGTAGGCGGCGGCGTAGGTTGCGCCATTGCCTATCCTCAAGCAAAAGCATTGCATCAACTGGGCGCAGAAGTAGATGTGATTGCAGGTTTTAGAGATGAAAGTATTGTCATATTAGAAGAAGAAATGAAAAAAGTTTCAAATCATTTTTATTTGATGACAGATAATGGTTCAAAAGGAGAAAAGGGTTTTGTAACAGATAAACTAAAAGCATTGATTGAAGAAGGCAACCAATATGATGCAGTAATAGCCATTGGACCAATTCCTATGATGAAATTTGTAAGCTTGACTACTAAGCCTTACGGCATTAAAACCATTGTTAGTTTAAATCCTATTATGATTGATGGGACAGGGATGTGCGGAGGCTGTAGAGTAACGGTTGGCGGAAAAATTAAATTTGCTTGTGTGGACGGACCGGATTTTGACGGACATGAAGTAGATTTTGATGAGTTGATGAATCGAAATGCTACTTACAAACAAAAAGAAGCGCAATATTTGCAAACACACATTTGCCGTATAGAACAATTAGCAAAACAATGTATTGAGTAAAGGGGGGAGGAAAAATGGCAAATATGAGTCTTGAAAAAATAAAAATGCCTGAACAAGCACCAAATGTCAGAAATAAAAATTTTGAAGAAGTTGCTTTGGGCTACACAGCAAAGATGGCAATGGAGGAAGCGACTCGGTGTTTAAACTGCAAACATAAGCCATGTGTTTCCGGATGTCCTGTAAATGTTGACATTTCCGAATTTATTGAACAGGTGGCAAAAGGAGATTTTATGCAAGCTTATAAAATCATTTCTTCCAGCAACGCTTTGCCGGCTGTTTGTGGAAGGGTTTGTCCTCAGGAAAGCCAATGCGAGTCAAAGTGTGTTAGAGCAATCAAAGGAGAAGCAGTTGGCATTGGCAGATTAGAACGGTTTGTGGCGGACTGGTATATGCAAAATTGCAATGAAACACTCCCAAAACCTGACTTTAATGGTAAAAAAGTGGCGGTGATTGGTTCAGGTCCGTCTAGCTTGGCTTGCGCCGGAGATTTGGCAAAAGCAGGATATGGAGTTACTATATTTGAAGCGTTTCATAAAGTAGGGGGTGTGTTGGTATATGGTATTCCGGAGTTTAGACTGCCAAAGGATATTGTGCAAAAAGAGATTGACAAGCTTTCTGATTTGGGCGTTAAAATTATGACAAATATGGTTATTGGCAAAGTGCTTTCTATAGACGAAATCATAGAAGAAATGGGATTTGACGCCGTATTTATCGGTACAGGAGCCGGACTGCCTACATTTATGGCAATTGAAGGAGAAGAACTTGTAGGAGTTTATTCTGCAAATGAGTATCTAACTCGAATTAATATGATGAAAGCATATTTGCCGGAATATGATACGCCTATACGCAACAGCAAATCCGTAGCGGTTGTGGGCGGAGGCAATGTAGCAATGGATGCGGCAAGATGTGCAAAACGTATGGGAGCGGAAAATGTGTATGTGATATACCGCCGTTCTGAAAAAGAAATGCCTGCCCGTTTGGAAGAAATACATCATGCAAAAGAAGAAGGCGTCCAATTCCATTTTCTGAGAAATCCTGTAAAAATTTTAGACGATGGCAAAGGACAAGTGTGTGGCATTGAATGTTTGAAAATGGAATTGGGTGAAGCAGATTTCAGTGGAAGGCGAAGTCCTATACCAATAGAAGGGTCTAATTATGTGATTGATGTGGATACAGTAATTATCTCCATTGGAACCTCTCCAAATCCTTTGATACGCACTACCACAAAAGGCTTGCAAACCAATAAAAAAGGTTGCCTTGTAGTAGAAGAACGGACAAATAAAACAACAAAAGAAAAGGTTTATGCCGGCGGAGATGCCGTTACAGGCGCAGCAACAGTGATTTTAGCTATGGGAGCAGGCAAAAAGGCAGCGGCGGCTATAGATGAATACTTAAGTCAGAAATAGAAAAGAGGGAAGTAAGCTATGACATATGAATATGTAATATGTAATATTGAGGACAGGCTGGCTATTGTTACAATCAATCGTCCAAAAATGCTTAATTCATTAAATAGGGATGTTATCAAAGATATATTAAACTGTATGAAAGAAATACAACAAAATAATCTGGCAGACTGTGTCATTATTACAGGAGCAGGTCGCGCTTTTATTGCAGGAGCAGACATCGGCGTTATGGTAGAGATGCAAGGCTGGCAAGGTCGTGACTGGACAAAAGAAGGCATGGATTTGATGGATTATATTGAAAATATGAAAATGCCTGTGATTGCAGCGGTAAATGGCTTTGCACTGGGTGGAGGCTGTGAATTGGCAATGGCTTGCGATATTAGAATTGCATCTAAAAAGGCAAAATTTTCTCAGCCTGAAACAGGTCTTGGATTAATTCCCGGTTATGGAGGTACCCAAAGACTGCCTCGTATTGTAGGCAAAGGCATGGCAAAATATTTGATTTTTACAAATGACATGATAGACGCCCAAGAGGCATATCGTATTGGATTGGTAGAAAAATTAACCGAGCCGGAGGAGTTGATGAATATAGCGATTGAAACGGCTAAAAAAATTATTTCGCGAGCTCCTGTGGCTACTAGAATGGCAAAAAGAGCCATCAATGCTTCTACAAATACAGATATTGCAACAGGCATTTCTTATGAATTGGAAACTTATGAAATTGCATTTCAAACAGAAGACAGGATAGAAGGTATGAAGGCTTTTTTACAAAAACGTCCGGCAAATTTTAAAAATTGCTAAAAAGTATGACAGGAGAGATATCAATGGATTTTAAAAATTTGCAAAAAGATTTAGAAAATATTAAAATAGAGTTGCAAGAGCACGTTTTAATCATTACAATGAATAGACCAAAAGCGTTAAACGCTTTAAACAATCAAACATTAGATGAGATGAATCGTATTATAGACATGGCAGAAAAAAATGACGACGTCTATGGTGTTATTATCACAGGAGAAGGAAGAGGCTTTGTAGCAGGAGCGGATATTGTACAAATGCAGAATTATAAAAGCGAAGAAGGTAGAACATATGCCGGTTATGCGCAATCTACGTTTAATAAAATAGAAGCTTTGGAAAAGCCTGTGATTGCGGCAGTCAATGGCTTTGCATTGGGAGGCGGCTGTGAGTTGGCTTTAAGCTGTGATATTAGAATTGCATCAGAAAAAGCTGTATTTGGACAGCCGGAAGTTACACTGGGTATCATGCCTTGTTTTGGCGGAACACAAAGACTGCCTCGTTTGATTGGAGCAGGCTTGGCAAAAGAAATGATTTATACAGGTCGGCAGGTAAAGGCAGAAGAAGCCAAACAATTTGGGCTTGTAAATCATGTTGTGCCAGAACAGGAACTCCTGCAAACAGCAAAATCAACTATGGAAGATGTTTTAAAAGTATCTCCTGTAGGGGTAAAATATGCAAAAATTGCTATTAATAAAGGCGCTGACATGGATTTAAAAAATGCTTTGGAGTTAGAAAAAGATTTAGTAGGGCTTTGTTTTGCAACAGAAGATAAAGAAGTGGGGATGACCGCATTTTTGAAAAAAGAAAAACCTGTTTTTAGAAAATAATGAAAAGATATTAGTATATAAAATAGTATGAAATTACTTTAGACATAAAGAACACATAAAAAAAGCAATAAAAAACAGCTGATTTATCAGCTGTTTTTTATATTATTACTTTAGTACCAAAGGCTGCGAAGCAGCCTTTAACAACCGCCCGCTCTGCGGGTGAGATGAAAGCTTAAGCAAAAAGCATCGTCCTTGTTGTAAAATAATGGTGTTCAAGCCTAAATATTTTACAGAAGAAAGGACGATGCTTTTATGGCAAACAGTTTAGCA
>DVLQ01000093.1 GCA_018715395.1 Candidatus Coprocola pullicola
TATATGAGCAATTCAGTGAGTTGAAATATAAATATAGAAACAGAGAATTTTGGTCTAAAGGATATTATGTGGACACAGCAGTAAAAAATGCAGAAAGAATAGCCGAATATATAGCGAATCAATGAAGGGAGGATCAACTGGGAGAACAGCTAACACTGGAATAGGAAAACCCTTTTAAGGGTAGCAGGTAACAGAGGCGCAGTTGGCAGATCAGGTTATGCGTTCACGCATACGCGAGGAACAGAGGGCTATGCCCGCATGAGAAAAACCACCCGCTAGGCGGGTGGTTGCTTTTTTATATGGTAGAATGTTTTAAGGAATCAAATTCATCTGTCATTTCTTTTGGCGGAGGCGCATCCTTTAAGCTAAATATTACAATAGCGGCTATGGAAGCTAATATGCCGGGCACAATTTCGTATATTGTAAAAATACCTCCTAAAGAGCCTAATAAGCCCCATACTAAAGAAACAATGCCTCCTGTGATAACGCCTGCAATAGCTCCTTTTCTTGTCATACGACGCCAATAAAGAGAAAGCAGTATAGCAGGTCCAAATGCAGAACCAAAGCCTGACCAAGCATAGCTTACCAAATTGAAAATACTGCTATCAGGATTGATGCCAATGACAACAGCGATGACTGCAACTACTACTACTGTTATTTTGCTTAATCTTAGAAGTTCTTTGTCTGTTGCAGAGGGCTTAATAAAGGCTTTATAAACATCTTCGGAAATAGAAGATGCTGTCACAAGAAGCTGTGAGTCGGCAGTACTCATTGTTGCCGCTAAAATGGCAGAAAGAAGTATTGCGGCAATCACTGGAGGGAATAAACGCATTGCCATGGTCATAAATACAGTTTCATGCGCTCCTTCTGCCAAAGGAGGATTTAAATAGGCAACGCCGAAAATACCAACCAATATGGCTGAAGTAAGAGAGATCATAACCCATATCATAGCAATCCAACGGGCGGGTTTTACTTCTTTAGAAGTTCTGATAGCCATAAATCTTGCTAAAATATGTGGCTGTCCAAAATATCCGGCTCCCCAGCCAATGCCGGTAATCACAACAAACCAAGAAATATTTTCTCCATTTGGTATAATATTTAAAAATCCTTCATGGGTTTGGTTTACAATATCTATGGTAGTATCTAAGCTGCCTACAGATTTTACGGCAGCAAAAGGAATGATGACAATGGCAAAAAACATTAAAAGTCCTTGAAATAGGTCTGTCCAGCATACAGCTTTAAATCCACCTAAACAAGTATAGGCTACAACAATGACAGCGCCAATGAGAAGCCCTGTAAAATAATCAAGATCAAAAACAGTTTGAAAAAGCTTTGCCGCTGTAACAAATGCAGAAGAAGTATAAACTAAGAAAAATACCAATATAAACAATGCTGTGATGATACGTAATGTTCTGGAAGTGTCACGGAATCTTTGTTCAAAATAATCAGGCATTGTTAAAGCATTTCCGGCAATTTCAGTATATTGGCGAAGTCTTTTTGCAACAATTTTCCAGTTACAGTATGTGCCGATAGCTAAGCCAAGAGCTGTCCAAATGGCTTCTTGTGTTCCCATGGCAGAAAGATAGGCAAGCCCTGGTAATCCTGTTAAGAGCCAGCCGCTCATATCAGAGGCTTGCGCACTTAAAGAAGCCACCCAAATGTTTAAAGAACGTCCTCCTAAAATATAATCAGACATATTTTCATTTTTATTTGAGAAATACATACCAATGGCTACCATAAGAGCAATGTATACCCCAAATACAACAATATATACCATATTGTTTTCCCTCCTTATTTTTTGCTTTTGCAGAATGCTTATTTTTGGGCATAAAAAAACAGATAGCCCATGCCACCTGAACTCTTTTAAAAAGAATAAGATAAACTGAAGTAACAGGCAAATAATACAAAACTGCACAAAAAAGTGCCTCCATTTCTGCCAAATTGGCAGAAATTTCTCTAGACGTTTCTTTTCCAAGCATATTTATCAATTTAGCCAACATTATACCTTGTTTTTTTGTTATAATCAAGATATTTCTTGTTGTTTCAAAAAGATAGATGCTTAAAAAATATCCCTCCTAATAAAATGAGGGATTCTGTTCCATAATATAAAAATTACTTTTAAAAATTTTGCTATTTTCTGTCTTTATTGTTATTTAGGAAAGATAATCATAGATAACAAAAATAGATTTGCTGCAAATATGGTCATCAGTTTATTTTAAATGCCAATAAAATAAAAAGCTTTAGCCCGTGCAAAATACTCTTTTTGTGACAAAAATACTTTTGCTTGGCACAAATACAATTTTTCTATTCATTTTAAGTATTCTTCTAAAAAGTCTAATCATTCCATTAATGTTCTGATTTTGGAAGACTTTTATTAAACACCCTCCTAATAAAATGAGGGATTTGTTTTATAATATAAAAATTACTTTTAAAAATTTTGCTATTTTCTGTCTTTATTGTTATTTAGGAAAGATAATCATAGATAACAAAAATAGATTTGATGCAAATATCGTCATCAGTTTATTTTAAATGCTAATAAAATAAAAAGTTCTAGCCCGTGCAAAATACCCTATTTGTGATAGAAATACTTTTATTTGGCACAAATACATACAACTTTTCTATTCATTTTAAGTATTCTTCTAAAAAGTCTAATCATTTCATTAATGTTCTGGTTTTGAAAGACTTTTGTTAAACAAATGCAAATAATATTGACGATATCAGCAGTATAGACAGAGATAGTTATCATAAAATCAAGCTATTGTTCGTTTGAACTTTTATAAAAAGAAGTTTCCCACTTTTATCAGAGCTTTTTTGAAAAGATTTCGTTTTTTACCAAATCAGTTGTTGGTTTTGATATTCTTTTTTATAATTGTATTTTTAAAAGTCTTTGCTGTTTTATTTTTATATTAAGTTAACACAATCCAATTAGGAGGGTAAAAATAACATTGACATAAAAGTATTTCCATTTATTATTCTGTCAAATCCATATTAATAAACACATCTTCAGGCTTTACAATATTTTCTTGTGAAATAATGCCTTCCTTTACCATCCAGTCAATACTATTTTGCCATATTTGTGCATCTTGTGATAAAAAGGGCACAGTGTCTGTTTCCATCAAAGGTAATAAAATGTCCATACTTTGTTTTTCTACTTCTTCTTTTAATGGGAAATTTTCTTCATTTTGATTGTTTAAAAGAATTTGTAGAGCTTCATCGGGATTTTGTTTCATAAATTCAAAGCCTTTTTGAGATGCTCTCAAAAACTTTTTGATTTTTTCAGTATTATTTTCTAAGCTGTCGTTGCTGGCTACCAGCACCAATTCATAATATTCCGGTACGCCATATTCACTAGGGGAATAGTATTGTACTTCAAAGCCTTCTGATTCCATCTGAGGCACTTCGTGATTACGCATACAGCCTATAGTAGCGTCTACTTGTCCTGTTGTCATGGAAGACATTAAATCAAAACCTACATCAATCAGTTCCATGTTCGCTTGTGTACTTTCTCCTTCTACATATTCTAAATTAGACCGCAGCATAGCCTCTGATAATGTGGTACCGCTGTATCCTACCTTTTTTCCCACTAAATCGGAAGGAGAAGTAATATTTTTGTCTTTTAAAGAAAGTACAATGTTTAAAGAAGACTGAGTCAATGCTCCTACAGATTTGATAGGCACATTTTCGTTTGCTACTGCCATAATCACATCGTGTAAATAATAAATACCCATGTCGGCTCTTCCGGCTGCTGTAAGAGAAAGGGCGTCATTTGTATTTGCTGGAAAACGTATATTGACATTTAAGCCTTCTTCTTGATAATATCCCTTTTCTATTGCTACATAAATAAAAGAATGTACTGCATTGGGATACCAGTCTAATACAATGTCAAAATCCTCCAGTTGTGCCGTTGTTTGTGTTTGAGTGTTTTCTTGTGCAGTTTCTTCAGAAGGCTGTGTGGAAGTACAGCCTGTCATAATAATCATAACTGCTGTCAGAAGTAATGCTATCCATTTTTTTTTCATGTTAAATCTCCTTTCGCCATGTAATAAATTTTTTTTCTATTATATTAACAATAGCAACAGCTATCATTGCAACAATGGAAAGTAATACAATAGGGGCAAAGACGCCGGCGCCGTCTAATTGTGTCATCATACGTTTGCTAAAATAGCCCAAACCGCTTTGTGCGCCCAGCCACTCTGCTATGGCTGCACCAATGAGGCTTAAAGGGATAGCCATTTTGATAGCGGAAAAAAAAGCCGGCAGTGCCGTAGGCAGTTTTAATTTGATAAAAATTTCTTTTTTTGTAGCGCCATATGTGATTAAAAGTTCTTGCATTTCTCTTTTTGTTGCTTTAAAACCATCGTATACTGTAATGGCAATAGGAAAAAAGGTAATCAGTATGGTTACAAGTACTTTGCTCCATATAGAATATCCAAACCAAAGCACAAAAAGGGGCGCAATGGCTGTGGTAGGTATTGTTTGAGACGCTACAATGAAGGGATAAAGGGCATTTTCTATTTTTGGGCTAACATCCATTATAATTGCTAAAAAAAGACCTAATACTACAGAAATCAATAATCCCAAAAATGTAACACCCATTGTTGCAGGTAAATGAACAAAAAATAATATTTCTCTTAATTGCCATAATTTTGAAAGTATTTGCAGTGGAGAAGGCAATATATATGCAGCGTCAATACCCATAGCAATACATTGCCATGCTATAAGCAGCAGAAAGCTTAACAAAAAAGCCGGTATATTTTTTTTCATATTGCTTTATCCTCCTGTTGTCTTAGTTTTTGAATTAATTGTTCTTTTAAATCCACAATTTCTTTTTTCTTTAAATCCTCTCTGTTTCTTGGATAATTTAAAGGAATTTCGATTCTTTGCATATGGCAAAAAGGTCTTTGCTGTATGACAAATATAGATTTTGACAAAAAAATGGCTTCTTCTACATCATGGGTGATAAATAATATTGTTTTATGAAAATGTTCCCATTGCTTTAAAAGCCATTCCTGCATATCTACCCGCGTTAAAAAATCCAGTGCGCTAAAAGGCTCGTCCAATAAAAGCATTTCTGCTCCTGCCAGTATGGTTCTGGCAAAAGAGATTCTTTGCTTCATGCCTCCGGATAATTCCTTGGGATATTTTTTGGCATATTGCAAAAGCCCTACCTCTTCTAATACTTGATAGCATCTTCTTTTTTGTTCTTCTTTAGCAATGTTTTGCAATTCCAGAGGCAGACAGATGTTTTTTTCAATGGTTCTCCATGGAAAAAGCAAATCCTTTTGGGGCATAAAAGCGCTGTACTGTTTCATGTTTTCAATGGGTTTGCCATTGACAAATATAGTTCCTTTTTGTGGTTTTTCTAAACCGTTAATTAAGCGAAATATGGTGCTTTTTCCGCAGCCGCTTGCTCCGATAATAGAAATAAAAGCTCCGTCCTCTACAGAAAAAGAAAGATTTTGCATCATTGGTTGTTTGTCTTGTGGATATTGGAAAGAAATGTTTTGAAATTCTAACATTTTTACAACTCCTTTTGATAAGACATATCCCAAAAGGCATATTCATAACGACTGCAGTTGACAAATACTTCTTTTAATTGTTCTATTCTCTTTAAAGAGATGCCTTCTGCCAATTCATCTGTTAAAGCAATCAATTGCTCAGTATCTTTTTGATATTGTTCTGAAGAATATGCCCATACCCATTCTCCATATAAAGGGTGTTTTAAAGCATTTGGAAGTTGTTTATGATGAGCGCCAATCATTTGGTAGCTCCATGCACAGGCAAGTATGGAAACAAGTACGTCTAATACATCGCCGTTGTAGGCTACTTCCAACATATAACTGGTATAAGAACGATTTGCCAAGGACTGTTTTGCATTTTGTATTTCTTGTTCTGAAATGCCCAATCTTTTCATATATGTTTTGTGAATATTCATTTCACCATCCAATGTGTTATGTACCATTTTGGCAAATCTTCTCATCAATTTTTCCTCTTTGCTTTTTACAACGCCTAGAGCGAATACTTTTGAATATTCTAACAGATATAAGTAGTCTTGAAGCATATAAAAACGAAAAGCGTCTTCTGGCAGTGTCCCGTCTCCCAGACCCTTTACAAAGGGGTGTTGCAGATAGCTTTGCCAGATTTCTTTGACGCTTTCATATAGTACATTTGATAATTTCATAGATATATCCTCCTTTTAAACATAAAAAAGCAAAAGCAAATTTTCCAAAGGAAAGATTGCTTTTGCCCTTCTTTTTGACAGTATTGCTTCCCTCCGTTGGTATTACCCACATCAAGTTCAAAGGGTTAAGCAATTTTTATGCTCTCTCAGCCAATTTGGCACCCCCAGCAGTTTTTATGATTTTTATGTATTTTGTATATTGTGTTATAGTATTATTTTGTATTTATTATAATATAAAAGTTGTCTGTTGTAAATGTTTTTTTAAATTATACAGAAATAGAATATTTCTTTTCAAAATTATTGTATAAATCGTAAAGAATATTTACATTTTCAAAATTCTATTTACAACTGCAAAAAAAAAGATAAACTGTATATACAAAGCTAAGCTTTTTAAAAATAAGCCATGGTTTTAGTACTTTCTATGTTTTGATAAAGAATATTAAAAAAGGGATTCTGTTAACTTAACATGAAAATAAAAATACAGAAAAGACTTTTAAAAATACAATTATAAGAGGGAACATGCAAATAAAAGCCAACACCTAAAAAATTTTTTTAAATAAAAACCAGTGTTTTACTTGTTGTTGAGAGTATGCAACACCTGCAACAAAAATAGATGATTGATCAGACAAATAAGAATGGCTATGGATAAAATAATAATAAAACAAAAAATGAGAAATGATATCTAAAGTGGATTTGATCCCCATAATTATCTTTTACATAATGATAAAGGCAATGACAAAAACAATGAGGACAAGAAATAGCAAAATATTTAAAAGCAATTTTTATATTTATGCATAGAAACAGTTCCTTTCTGAGAGAACTGGTATTTTAATTAATTTTGTTGTACTTTCAATAAGGGACTGCTGTTTATATCATTTTAATATAACAGAATCAAAAAAGGAAAAAGGAGGAAACGATTTTATGGATGACAATATGCTTTTAAATTTAGCATTAGATGCGGGAGAAATCATGTTGGCTGCCGGTGCGGAAACACACAGAGTAGAAGATACTATGGAACGCATTCTTTCGGTAGGAGGCAACAATTTGCCTGAAGCTATTGCTTTTTCAAATATACTGATTGTTAGCATACATAGTCCTTTTTCAGGACCTTTGACTGCCACAAGAAAAGCGCCTGCTAGAAGCAATGATTTTGCCAAAATCTGCCGTGTCAATGAGCTTTCACGTCGTTTTACGACAGGACAAATCCCTATAGAAGAAGCCTATCAAGAATTATATACCATTTATAATGAGCCTCTTTTTTCAGGTTTTTGGAATATAATTTCTTATAGCGTTGTGGCCGGCACTTTTACATTGATGTTAAAAGGAACTTGGGGAGATGGCGTCAGTGCTGTATTAACAGGTTTGCTGTTAGGTTTTTTTATGCGTTTTTTAGCAAAAAAGAATGTTCCATACTTTTTAAGATCTCTTTTTGGAGGAGGCTATGCGGCCTTTTTTGCAGTCATTTGTTATATAATTGGATTGGGAGACCAGTATAGTTTGATTATTGTAGGCAGTATTATGACATTACTTCCTGGTGTTACACTAACAAATGCTATTCGTGACATTATGGAATCAAACTTTTTAAGCGGTACCTCTAAAATTTTAGAAGCAATTTTAATTGCTACTTCCATTGCCGGAGGCGTAGGGATTGTATTGAGCTGTTATCAAGGTATTTCGCTTTTGTTGGGAGGAATGTAAAATGATTTTGGAATTGCTTTTTCAAATGGTTATGGCATTTTTTTATTGTGTAGCATTTTCTGTTATATTTAATGCGCCAAGAAAAGAACTGCCTTTTTGCGGTATTTCCGGAAGTATTGGCTGGGTAGTTTATTTTTTTATCAATGAATTATTTGCCCAGTCGGTGTTGGCTACATTTTTGGCTGCAGTAGCTGTTACAATGGTATGCCGATATTTTTCTTATATGCGACAGGCTCCTTCTACCATGTATCATATTGCAGGTATTTTGCCTCTTGTACCCGGTATGAGTATTTATAATGCCATGTCTGGTATATTAGATAATGACCTTCTGTATTGTTTTGCACAAGGAGTGATGGCATTAAAATTAGCTTCTGCCATTGCCATTGGTTCTATATTGGTGTTATCTCTCCCTCACTCATTTTTTACACGTCCTTTTCATTCAAAGCATACTTAAATCAGAAAAAACAGTTCATATAAAAATGAACTGTTTTCAATATAAAAAGAGGGTAATAAAAATAGTTTTTGTATATTTTTTGTAATAATTATGTTTTATTGCTTAAATTTGTATTATAATAAAGAAGTCTATGTAGAAAGGGGCTGCCAAAAGTATATGAAACTGTTTTTACAGCAAAATAAGGCATTGTTAGAACGGATTGGCATATTAGCCATTGTTATTGTTTTTGCTTATCTTTTTTTTGAATATTTGTTTACATTTATTGCACCGTTTTTTATTGGTTGGCTTTTAAGTTTAATTTTTGCGCCATTTGTAAATTTTTTGGAAAAAAAAGCCCATGTGCCTAGATGGATAGGCAGTTTAGTTTCTATACTGCTTTTATTAGGCTTTTTTTCAAGTATTGTAGTTGGCCTTTGCAAAAAATTATATACAGAGGCGCAGCTTTTTTATGAAAGTCTTCCAGATTATATTTATGATTTACAGCTTGCTATAGAGAAAGTATCAAATAGCATTGAAAATGCTATTACTTATCTTCCTGTTAATATACAGCCTTATTTAGGTCCTTCCTTAGATGCTCTTTTGGCAGCGGTGCCGTCTCTTTTACAAAGTGGGGGAAGTCAATCCTTTAGTATGATAAAGGCAATACCAAATTTGTTGATGATATTGATTGTGGCTTTGATATCGTCCTACTTTTTTACAAAAGATAAGGCGCTGATTTCCGCTCTTATCAAAAAGCATTTTCATATTTTATTTGAAGGACGTTTTGCAAAAGCCGGAAAACACTTAAAATATTCTGTAATAGGATATATCAAAACACAACTGATACTAATGATATATACATTTTCTGCTTGTCTGGTAGGACTGCTGCTATTACGTTCTCCATATGCTCTGCTTTTAAGTGTTGTAATTAGTTTGATTGACGCCCTTCCTTTTTTTGGGAGCGGATTTATATTATGCCCAGGAGCGGTGATATATCTTGTAATGGGAGAACCTTACATTGCTTTGGGATATGTTATAATATATCTTTGTGTAAATTCTATCAGACAAATTCTGCAACCCAAAATATTAGGCACACAAATTGGATTACATCCTCTTTGGATATTGATTTCAATGTATGTTGGTTTAAAATGTATTGGTCTTTTGGGAATGATTATAGGTCCTATATTGGCTGTTTTATTAAAAGCGATTTATCAAGCGGAGGAAACGGCAGAAATAGAAAAATTGTTGGAGAAAAAAGAAAAAACAGTGAATAGTGATTGAAAAATATATGATTAAACTTTTTTAAATAGAGAAATGCTAAATAAATTGGAGTCGTAACAAAGCCTAAAAGATGTGATTTGCTCTAGCACTCACTATAAGAGATTATAAAATAGCCAGTGCCCGAATGACGCTGGTCTTGACTTTGTCCAAGCCTTGGCAGCAGCTTCTCTGCTGTCCTTAAAAGAGGTCTTTTTATGCTTTTGTGTTTAGATTATATTGGATTTAGTATTGTTCTTTTATATATTTTTGCATTGTTGCTGTATTGGCTCCAATGGTACGCACATAGTATCCTGTTGCCCCAAAATTTCTATTTCAAATTTGTATATCCATAGAATATTATCATTGTACTTTTGATATTGCATAAATGATGATGCTTTTTGGTGATATCTTTACTAAAAGGTGTATATGACATGGCATCATATGTCTTTTTATGCTTTCTATTGCCTTGTAGTTACACAAATGTTTGATTATGTTTTGGATATTGTCGCAAAATTGATAATAAATGATTTTCTTTTTTCACTTTGAAGTACAAACGATATGATAACGCCGATTTGATATGGGATAAGCTATCAGTTTCTTAAGGTTTGAACCTGCTTATTTTACATCAAGGAGTATGCTTTTGTTTAAGCTTTCCTATTGTTAAAGGCATAAAATAAAAAAGACTATCTTATAAGATAGTCTTTTTTTAAAATTTATTTTGTGATTTCTTGTACAACATCACTGCCGATATAAATTTTAGAGTCTTGTAATACAGTTGTTTTTCCTGATGTAAAAGTAGCATCTGCTTTTTTATACTCTGCACTTCCGACAGTTACTTCTATTTGTACGCCGTCTTTTTCTAATACAACAGGTTTGTCATTACCAGTCCATGTTACTGTAAAACCGGCTTTTTCTGCTGTGTCGCGAAGAGGTAATAATGTCACGGCTTCAGCAGGTGTTTCTTCTATAGACGCGCCTTCGTCAGTGCGTGCTTGTTGGTTTGCTACAGTTTCTTTTGTTTCTGTCACTGCGATATCTTCTGTACCTTCATTGTTCAATGATGCTGAATCTGTAGGATTTGCTTCTGACTGTGTCTGTTGTTGATTTTGCATATATTCTTTTGTTTCTACCACTCCGATAACATCTGACGCTGTTGTTTCTTGTTCTTGTGCTGTATTTAATAACATCACAAAATCAGGTGTGGTTTGCGCAGGGATACTTCTTGTTGTAATGCCATATAATACAAGACAATCTTGGTTTTTGACAGAATCTTGTGTAAATACTTGTTTTGTTCCCTGTATGTCTACAATTTTTGTATCTTCTGAAATATTGAGTGCTAACATAGCTTCTTGACTGGTTAATGTTTCATCAAAATAACCTGTCATAATATTGTTTTCATTGCCTACTACAAAGCCAATTGCTCCTGAAGTCATAGGAGGGATACTCATTGTCATAGGAGATTTTTTTGCTACAATTGCTGTGATATCCATGCCTTCTTGCAAATCATCTAATTTCATAGTGTCCCCATTTTTGCTCTCTATTACAAAAACGCTTTCTTTGACTGTAAATACCATACCCATATTGTCATTTGCGACAGAAATAGTGTAGTAATCTTCTTCTTTTTGTACAGATTCGATTTTGCCTGCCACTGTCATATATTGGCTTTCTGTTGCTTCCGGCTGTGTTTGCTCTGTTTGGGACTGTTCTGCTGCCAATGTTGTAGTATCTTCTGCAAACACACTCATAGAACCTACTGTAGATAGTACCAATGCTCCTGCCATTACTGTATAAATCATTTTATTTTTTTTCATGTTCATCTTCCTCCCAAATATTTTTCTATTTTATTTTTGTGTTTCTGCTTAATAAGACGAAAGGCGTTTCCCCTTTGTTCCAAAAAAAAATAAAAATTTTAAAAAAACA
>DVLQ01000011.1 GCA_018715395.1 Candidatus Coprocola pullicola
TAAAGGATATTATGTGGACACAGCAGTAAAAAATGCAGAAAGAATAGCCGAATATATAGCGAATCAATGAAGGGAGGATCAACTGGGAGAACAGCTAACACTGGAATGGGAAAACCCTTTTAAGGGTAGCAGATAACAGCGGCGCAGTTGGCAGATCAGGTTATGCGTTCACGCATAAGAGAGGAACAGAGGGCTATGCCCGCATGAGAAAAACCACCCGCTAGGCGGGTGGATGCTTTTCTATACGATAAAAGTCAGCATCATTTAGGCGTCGACTCTTTTATATGCCCTGATAGGGTTAGTATAAACCACTTCTTTTAGATATGGTTCTGATTTTGTAAAGAAAAAGATAATTCATGCTTAATTTAATGAGGTTTTAGGATTTGTTTGAGTCCTTTATAAATAACACAAATGACAAAGGGAAGTCCCATATATCCTATTAGTGGGAAAACAATACCTATAAGCTCTGTGAAAGAAAATAGACCTAAAATAAAAGTAAAAATGGCAATACAGACAGCAAAAATTTGATTTCCCCTTTTTCCTCCGATTACAAAACGATTGCATACGGACCACATCATAGTGGAACAAGAAGAAAACATACCTAATATGAGAGCAATAGAAAAAATGGAGCCAAAAACAGAAGATATTTTTTGCGCCAGAAATAACATAGGAATTGCCAATGTTGCCGCGTTTTCTGCGTTTAATAATATAGATGTATTAATAATAACAATGGCTACCATTACAATAAATCCACCTAGTAATGCGCCATATTTTGCTTCTTGCCGTGTGTCTGCAGAAATACCAAGCTGCGTAAAATACATACTTCCTCCTAAAAAGTTTAGTGATAAATATAAAATGGGACTCAAAATCCAATGAGGAGAAGACTGCATCCGACTAAGTATGGATTCATATTTTGGAGTTTGTGAAATATTGTCAAAATCCTTTATCACAGTGATAATGCCCATAAGCAATAAAAAAAGGATAATAATGGGTCCGATAGAGGAAACAATTTTTACTAATTTTTCAAACCCTATCAGATAGGCGCATAAAACTGCAATGGACATAAAAGCAGAGCCAATATAATGCTGGATACCATAATATTGAAAAAATGTTGCTCCTGCTCCGGAAATTAAAACAAACATCATTAAAATGAGTATGACAGGAATCAAACAAGAATAGACCATTCCTAGCTTTTGTCCGCAAAAATATTTGAAATGGTTAAAGGGAGGCTCCATTCTATGATCATATCCTGTTACCAGCAAAACTTCAGATAAAAACAGAAATCCAAAAAAGACAATCAAAGCAATGATATAGCTCCTATAGCCATAGCTGGTAAAAAATTGCAACACTTCTTGTCCTGTTGCAAATCCGGAACCAATGACCCATGCGATAAAAGCGCCGGAAAATTTTAATACGGCTTTTTTGTTACATTTTATTTTTTGTTCCATAATTTATATTCCTCAATTCTATTATAAAAAATATAAAAGACCTATCAGATAACCAAATATAACAAATGAATTGTTGGGGGGTGTCTGATAGGCTTTTTATTATTTTAATCTGTAAAGGGGTATATGATTTGAAAAAACAATTTTTACTGTGGTTCTTCATCAATGATCACTACAGTACCGCCCATTTTTTTGTTTAATTCGGCTCTTGTGATTTTGATAATATTTGGCATAATGCCTTCGGGATGTTCTTCGATATAATAGGCGTCTTCTTCATCACAATCATTTTCATCTAAATATCCGGAGAAGTTGGAAATAATAGATTTCATAATTTCCACACTAGAACCCCAATATCCTAAATCCAAAAAAATCTGTCTTTCTTTTTTACCTGTTTTAGAAAATTTTGTACTTTTGTAAACAATGGCAAACAAACGGCGTTCTTCTCCCTTGTATGTAAAATAAACAGCCATTTCGTTGTTTTCACCGTTTTTGTTTTCATAGCGATTTACTCTGGCAGATGGGTCAAACCATTTTAGTATAAATTGATAAATTTGTTCCAGTTCAATTTCTTTTGTAATGTAACCATGTGTTTTAGCTGTCATAGCCTTCTCTCCTTACTATTTTACAATATAAGATTTACTGTTTGAAAGGTTGTCCTTCCTCTCATTTAAATTATATAAGAAACATTGTTTTACTGCAATAGTGAAAATAGGTTGCATAAAAAAATACACATGATATTTTTTGAATAAATAAAATAATAAATAAAAAATATACAATTTTTTGTTAAAATATAAATAAAATTTTTATAAAAATAAATTTTATTTGATATATTGTACTGCCATAAGATTGTGCAGCATTACCTAATGCCTAATAAAGACGTAATACCCACATAAATAGCGGGGATAAAAAGAGCAGGCAGTAGATTTAATGTTTTGATATTTTTTAAATTTAATATGCCAAGAGCAGAGCTCATAATTAAAATACCCCCCACAATAGAAATTTCTGTCATCAAATCTTGTGTGATAAATTCGCCGATATACTGTGCCAACAAATAGATACTTCCTTGCCACAAAAATAATATACCCGCAGAAAGAGCAATGCCAATGCCGAAATTGGAAGCCAATACCATAGAAGTAACGCCATCTAACATAGCATTTGTAAATAAAAGCGTATTATCCCCCTTTAAAGCGCTTTCGATAGGACCTAATATGGAAAGTGTACCGATGCAAAATAAAAGCACAGCTGTTGTTAAGCCTTGTGCCAAATTACCTTTAGAAACTTTTTTAGCAAGCTTTTGAAACTTTGTGTCTAAGTCTAATATAGCTCCAATGAGTCCTCCGGCAGCCATGCTGAATATAAATAATACAGGATATTGGCTCTTTGGCATAGCTTTTGCAAAGTTTCCAATTCCTAAAGCCAATGCTGCCAAGCCAAGACCGTTCATCATGGTTTGTTGATATTGTTCTTTGATTCCTTTGTGTAATGTAGTTCCAATGATACTGCCGGCTAATATGGCACCACAGTTTGTAATTGTTCCAAGCATATTTTTTTCTCCTCCTATTTTTTGAAATTATTTTACCATGTCTTGCTGGTCTCTACTATATAAAAATAAATTGTTTTGGTAAAAAGATAAAAAAGTCTTTGAAACTATCAAAAATGAAAAAGAAAAATGATAGTATTGTTTTTATCATATCATGACAAAAAAATTATTTTTTGAAACATAAAGTGTTGTAGTAAAAAAATAGAACTATAGCAAAAACAAATATTTTGCCATAGTTCCTATTTTCTGTTAATCTGCAATGGATGCGCTGTCTAAATTGGGATTTGTGCTGTTGGCAGTACCAGTGGTGGTATTGTGATACTGCGTAGTTTGATATGTGCCATCTGCAGTGGTATTTGGTGTCATATAAGTTGCTGTTAAATCATTTCTCATACTGTCGTTGGCACTGCCGTTTGTGATACCATAATAATCCCAATATCCTGCTCCCATACCATTATCGAAGCCTAAGTCGTTTAAAACATTTTCACCTTTTTGTTTGACTGCACTATAGTCATAATTATAGTCATAGGCGTCATTGCCTCTTGTAGCGCCTCCCAAGTTATTGGATACATTTTCACCGCAGCCTGTGACTGTAAGCATAAGTGCAAAAAGAGTACCTATTGTAAAAAACATTGTTTTTTTCATGCAAATCCTCCTTTGATTTGTTTGTTACACATTTATTTTTTGTATCAAAAGAGATTTCATACAATAATAAATTTCCCAGTATGACAAAAAACAACCAAATTCAAATAGAATTTTGTGAAATAAAGGTGTGGTAAAAAGGTTCTTTTTTCGATATAATAAAAATATAAAATTGTCAAACAAATTCAAAAGAAAAAGGGTGATATTTATGAAATTTCAACGTAGCAGCGGTATATTACTTCATCCCTCTAGTTTGCCCAGTAAATTTGGAATAGGTGATTTTGGTCCAAATGCATACACTTTTATAGATTATTTAGAAAAATCAGGACAAAGTCTTTGGCAGGTACTTCCTTTAGGACCGACAAGTTTTGGAGATTCTCCTTACCAAAGTTTTTCCACATTTGCAGGAAATATTCTTTTTATTAGCCCTGAAATATTATGTCAAAAGGGATATCTGGAAGAAATGGATTTATATAATGCACCAAGTTTTTCTTGCAAAAAGACAGATTATGGTAATGTAATACCTTTTAAAAAGGGACTTTTTGAAAAAGCTCATCGTCGTTTTCAAAAAAAGGCGTTTACAGCAGACCAGTCTGATTTTTACAAATTTTGTGAAAAGAATGCTTCTTGGTTAGAAGATTATGCTTTATTTGTATCTCTAAAAGATTATTTTATAGCAGAAAGACAAGCGGCAGGTTTTTCAAACGAATTTTATGCTTTTGAAGAAAGAACTGCCTCCAAGCTTGCTCCAAATGTGCAAAAGGATTATTATTTTGGCGCTGTGTGGAGCACATGGCCGGAAGAACTGGTAAAAAGAGAATTTGGCGCATTGGAAAAGTGGAAACGAAAACTGGCTTCAGCAATAGATAGATATAAATTTTTGCAGTTTGAATTTTTCCGCCAATGGAATGCTTTAAAAGCCTATGCAAATGAAAGAAACATTAGCATTATAGGAGACATCCCCATTTTTGTAGCCTATGACAGTGCGGATACTTGGGCAAATCCTAAAAATTATTATTTAGATGAAAAAGGCTATCCCACAGTAGTAGCGGGCGTTCCACCAGACTATTTTAGTCAAACAGGGCAGCTTTGGGGAAATCCCTTATATGACTGGGAGCATCATCAAAAAACAAAATATAAATGGTGGATTGATAGAATACGTTGGGCATTCAATATGGTAGATATTTTGCGTATTGATCATTTTAGAGGTTTTGAAAGCTATTGGGCAGTACCTTTTGGAGATAAAGACGCTACAAATGGACAATGGAAAAAAGGACCGGCAGAAAAGCTTTTTACAGCTGTGGAGCAAGAATTGGGACAGATACCTATTATTGCAGAAGACTTAGGCATCATTACAGATGAAGTGCGGCATTTGAGAAAAAAGCTGGGCTTTCCGGGTATGAGAGTACTTCATTTTGCTTTTGGCGATGATAACAAAAATGACTATTTACCACATAATTATGAGCAAAATACTATCGTTTATACAGGAACTCATGACAATGATACGTCTATAGGCTGGTATGCCACTGCTACAGAACATGAAAAAGACCATGTACGCCGCTATATGAATATTAATGGTGAAAATATTGCATGGGACTTGATTCGTCTTGCTATGAGTTCTACAGCCGTGTTTTCTATATTCCCTATGCAAGACGTACTGCGTTTGGACAGTAACTATCGTATGAACACGCCAAGTGTATCAAATGGCAATTGGCAGTTCCGTTTTGAACTGTCTCATTTAAAAGAAGAAGATGTTCATGGTTTGTATTATTTGACAGAACTTTTTAATCGTTTACCACAAAAGAAACCACAAATAGAAAAAGAAAAAACCATTATTGCAGAAAAAGAACAAGAAGAAATACAAAAACAAACACACCATACAAAAAAACAAAAAAGAAAAAAAAGATAATAAAAAAGCTCTGGTCATTCCAGGGCTTTTTTGATGATTGTACGCCGAATAGGTATGACAAAACCTCCAGTTGAACTGGAGGTAGGTAAAAATACTTTAGTATAAGAAAGAAACCTCCTGCATTACAATAGAATGGGTCTGGCAACCAAAATATAGGAGCAGGAGGTTTTGTCGATGCATGACATAAGAAGTTTATCACATTCCAAATGAAGATGTAAATATCATATCGTGTTTCCCCAAAAATATCGCAGACAAGTAATCTATAAAAAATAAACAGCAGATATTGGGAGAATATTGAGAGAACTTTGTGAAAGGAAAGGTATGAATATTGTAGAGGCAGAACGCTGTTCAAATCATATACATATACTGGTGGAGATTTTACCGCATTTGAGTGTATCCGGTTTTATGGGATAAGTATCTTAATGATATTTGATATAGACATCTAAATTTAAAATACAAGTATGGAAATCACCATTTTTGGTGTAGAGGATATTTTGTGGATACAGTAGGCAGATACGAAACGGTAATCAAAGAATACATCAAAAATCAATTAGAAGATGATATTATGAATGATCAAATAAGTTTAAAAGAATTTACAGACCCGTTTACGGGTAAGCCGGTGAAATAAGGCAAAAAAAGCGCCCCCCAGTAGGGAGCAGCCAGAGTAATAGATGTGGTCGTCACACTATTCGATGCCCCCTTAAGTGGGCTACTACAAGAGATAGACTCTTATAGAGTCTGGTCAAACTACCCGTTCAACGGGTGGTTTTGAATTGGGTGTTTTTAACATAACAAAATGCTCTGTTCTGTTAGGGATAGATAAAATACTTTAGTATATGAAGAATCAAATAAAAAGTACTGCTCATTCCAAATATAGACGCCAATATCATATAGTATTTGCACCAAAATATAGAAGAAAAGTGATATACAAAGAATAAAGAGCGAATATAGTACAAAGCATTGGAAAATTATGTGCAGAAAAAAGGTTGAGATTATTGAAGCACAAGTATGTTTAGAATATATCCATGTCAATATACCACCCTACTTAAGCACAACACAGTTTATAGGGTTAAGAGTGAGGTGATGATATTGGATAGGCATGCCAATTTGAAATAGAGATATGGAAGAAGAAACTTCTAGGTAAGAGGATAATTTTGTAGATAGAGAGGACAAGATGAAAAAGCGATAAAAGAATATATAAAAAACAGTTGCAAGAAGATGATGTAGCAGATCAAATATCATAAAAGAAGTATACAAATCCGTTTACCAGTAGCATAGGAGAATAAGGCAAAATGGACAACCACTTTTAGTGGCTACCTGTAATTGTAATGCGACGCCTTTTCAATATTCCCTTTTAGAGAATAAGCCCCTTCTAAGGGTTGTTCAAATCACTAGTTTGCTAGTGGTTTTGATTACTTTAGTGTAGAAGACTGCATAGCAGATTTAACAACCGGTCGATCTGGAGGTGAGATGAAAGCTTAAGCAAAAAGTATCCTCCATGCTGTAAAATAAGAAGGCTCAAGCTTTAACTATTTTACAAAGAAAGGAGGATGCTCTATAGCGGATAGCTTATCACATACAAAATGGATGCACAAGTATCATATGGTTTTTACTGCAAAGTACAGAAGGAAAATCATTTGTTATCAATTGCGTAAAGCTGTCCAAAAGATAATAAAAGATTTGTGCAAATGGAAAGCAGTAGAAATCATAGAAAGGAACAGGATACCACCAAAAATGAGTATGTCATTGTTTATGGGGAAAAGTGCAATGATAATATTCAATCCATATGCAATTTTGATTTGAAATAGAATTTTTCGGATAATACTATGTGAGTATGGTTGGACTGAATACAGAAACAATTCAAAAATACATAAGAGAACAAGCAAAACTATACTAAATCGAATATACTCTAAACATAAAAAAATCGAAAGCCTCTTTTAAGATCAGCAGTTTCTCTTACCACCAAGGCTTGAACGACGTGAAAGCCAGCGTCATTTCTGTGCCGGCTATTTTATAAGACGTCATCATAGGGCTGGAGCAAACCGCCTCTTTTAGAGGTGGTTATGATTGTTTTAAAACTTCTGCCATCATTTTCACACCCATAGAAAAGCCATCTATAAATGTTTGAGGATTATCCAAAAAAAATAATTCCATATATAAATCAAAAACTTCTTCATATTCTTTTTTTAATTCTTCCGGAAGTTTTTTTAAAAAGCAATGATAGGCAGCGCTTGCTTTTTCTTTACACTGCAAATATTTTGGAAGCAGAATTTCTCTTTTCTGGGCGTCTATTTCTCCAAAATATATTTTTTGCAATATGCTATATCTTTGTTCCATTATTTTACCCCCTTTGCAAAATTGACATGAAAAAAAGCATTTGATATGATAAAAAATAAAAAAAAATGAAAATGTCTTACAATAGATATATTTTGTCCGACTAAATACTACATTTATAATATCATATCTTATTTTTCCTGTCAATATATCTATCTATTTAGTATGTTTAATAAACTTTTGGAGGTGATATTTATGCCGACAGATACAAAATTTACATTTCGCACAAAAAAAAATATCATAGATAAAATTATGTATATTGCACAGAAAGAATGTCGTACTACTTCAAAGGAAATTGAATATCTTGTGTTAAAAAAAATAGCGGAATATGAAGCGCAATATGGAGAAATTGTACTGGAACAAAAAAAGTGATAGATTGGCTTATTGTTGCAGATGGTCTAAAAAATATGGTATGATAAAAAATGCATATTGAAAAGGGGGAGATTCTATGACAGAAGAAAAAAAGCTGCAAAGAATGATAGAAAAAGATTTGGAAGAATATGAAAGAGTTTGGAAGCAATTTTCTTATGATGTAGATGAAATGGAAACGCTTTTTCGTATGCTTATCAGCCATTATATCCATAAAATAAATGGTTTTGCAGAAGATATTGAAGTAATATGCGATTATGAAAAAGCCGGAGAAAAAATAGAAGTTTATCGCAAAAACATATCGCTGCTTGTAGAAAGAATAAAGCTATTTCAACAAAATGGATATAAAAATGAAGGGCTTTTGGAATTATATTTGAAACAGGAAAAGGAAAAAGACATGATTGCAGTAGAAACAGATTTTACAGCAGTCAGATTAAATATTGGCATGATGAAAGAAATTTCTCCCATGGAAAAAGAAGAAATTATGGAAAAACTGGCAATGATAGAAGAAATTTGCAGTTTGCCGCTGACAAGAAAGAAAAAATGGGATAAGCTGAGAGAATATATTGTATGGATTTCTGGAAAAGACGTTAAAATTGCTATGAAATTACTGCCTTTGTTTTTAAAAATCAGATGAAAAGAGAGGGATTTTGAATATGATAAAATTGATTGCAAGCGATATGGACGGAACATTATTAAAAGATAACAAAGAAATGGATGATGAAATAGATTCTGTTTTAGAAGAATTGAAGAAAAAACAGATACATTTTGTGGCTGCCAGTGGACGGCAGAGAAACAGTTTGGAAAAACTGTTTGAAAAACATTTAAAAGACGTTACCATTGTAGCGGAAAACGGGGCTTATGTTGTGCATAACGGAAAAGAGCTGTATGCAAGCTGTATGTCAGAAGAATTGATTGCACTGGTGTTAGAACAGTTGTATCAATTAGAAAATATTGGTATACTTCTTTGCGGAAAAAAATACAGCTATACTAATTCGGTGGCTCTGTATGAAAACTTGCGTTCTCCAAAATTTCATTATAATATTGTTTTGGTAGAAAATTTTTCTGACGTCAAAGAGGATATTATCAAAATTTCTTTGTCAGATACTTCTGCAAAAGGAGCAAGCGACTATAGTTTTCCTTTATTGGAAAAAGCTTTGACAGGGAAAGTAGAAATTGCCGTATCCGGATTTGACTGTGTGGATATTGTCAACAAAGGGGTATCCAAAGGAACTGCTATTGAGGCTTTGCAAAAAATGTGGAATATCACTCCAGAAGAAACTATGGCTTTTGGCGACAACTATAATGATGTACAGATGCTGCAAAAGGCAAAATACAGCTTTGCCATGAAAAGAGCAGACGATGGCGTAAAGCAATACGCCAATTATATTGCGGGAGATAATAATGAAAATGCTGTGATAGAAGAAATTAAAAAATCCATAATTGAGGTGAAAAAATGAAAACAGTGGCAAGCCACGCATTAGGCTGTAAAGTGAATCAATACGAAAGCGAGGCAATCGCAGAGCTGTTTGGAGAAAGAGGATATCAATTAGTAGACATTAATCAGCAGGCAGACGTATATGTTATTAATACCTGTACAGTTACAAATTTAGGAGATAAAAAATCAAGGCAGCTTATACGAAAGGTAAAAAGGCAAAATCCAAATGCCATTGTGGTAGCGGCAGGCTGTTATGCCCAAACAGCTCCGGAAGAAATTTTGGCAATGGAGGGTGTAAACATTGTAGTTGGTACAAAAGACAGAAAAAAAATTGTAGAATTGGTAGAGCAATATCAAAAAAAACAAAAGGCAGAAAGCTATGTTTCGGAAATTATGAAAGAAAGGGAATTTGAGCCTTTATCCATACAAAAGCTGGAAAACAGAACAAGAGCTTATTTAAAAATACAAGATGGCTGTAGCCAGTTTTGCACTTATTGCATTATTCCTTATGCCAGAGGTCCCATTCGCAGCAGAAAACCGGAGGATGTGTTGGCGGAAGTAAAAAAACTTTCCCAAAATGGTTTTCGGGAAGTAATACTGGCCGGGATTCATGTAGCGTCTTATGGTAAGGATTTAAAAGATACTACATTATTAGAAGTGATAGAAAAAGTACATGATGTGCAACAGATTCAAAGAATTCGATTCAGTTCTATAGAGCCGAATATTGTTACAGAAGAATTTGTAAAATCATTATCAAAGTTACCCAAGGTTTGTGATCATTTTCATTTATCATTGCAAAGTGGTTGTGACAAAACATTAAAAGCCATGAATAGAAAATATGATACACAAAAATATCGTCAAGCAGTGTCTATATTAAGAAAATATATGAAAAATGTTGCCATTACAACAGATATGATTGTAGGATTTCCTCAGGAAACAGAGGAGGATTTTTTAGAAAGTTATCATTTTGCAAAAGAAATGGGATTTGCAAAAATTCATGTATTTCCTTATTCTCCCAAAAAAGGAACTCCGGCGGCGGCTATGTCGGGACAATTAGAAAATGCTGTAAAAAATAAAAGAAGCCAAGCACTGCTTCAATTAAGCAGTGATATGACGGAAAAGTTTTTGAAAGGATTTTTGCAAAAAGAGATGGAAGTACTTTATGAAAGAGCTGTGGGAGAAAATATATATGAAGGACACACCACAAATTACATCAAAGTTCATGCAAAAAGTGCATCAAATGTAATCAATTCCATTGTAAAAACAACGATAAATGAAATAAAATCAGAAATGGCAATGGGAGTTGTAACAAAACTGTAAGTTTTGTAAGAGAAATTTTATTTGCATAATCTGTAAATTTATATTATCATGAAAAAAGAGAATCGACATTTCGGAAAAGTTTTAAAAGGAGAGTGATAAGATATGGAAAATTTAAACCAGACACAATGCTTTGACGGCTTGGAAAAAGAAATAGAAAACGAAGCAAAAAATATATTGTTGTCAGTCAGTGAGGCTTTGAAAGAAAAGGGATACAATCCTGTCAATCAAATTGTAGGATATATTCTTTCCGGAGATCCTACTTACATCACAAGTCACAAAAATGCTCGTTCTTTGATTCGCAAATTAGAAAGAGATGAGCTGTTAGAAGAATTGATACAAGATTATTTAGAGAGAAATTGATATGCGTGTATTAGGTTTAGATTATGGAGATAAAACCATTGGTGTGGCAATAAGCGATGGATTTGGCTGGACAGCACAAGGCTTGGAAGTAATAAAAAGAAGCAGTGATACGGAATATAAAAACAACATTTTGAGGCTTTCAAAATGGGTAGAGGAGTATGAAGTGGATACCATTGTTTTAGGCTATCCCAAAAATATGGATAATACAGAAGGAATACGCTGTGAAAAAACAAAGCAGTTCCAAAAGCATTTGCAAAATGCTTTTCCCAAAATACCCATCATACTTTGGGACGAAAGAATGAGTACTATGGCAGCCCAGAGAAGCCTCTTAGAAGCTGACATGAGCCGCAAAAAAAGAAAAAATGTCATTGACAAAATGGCGGCAGTCCATATTTTGCAAGGTTATTTGGATAAAAAACAAAATGAAAAACATTGAGGTGTATTTATGTCAAATCATTTTGAAGAAGAATTTGAAGAGGAATTTGAAGTAGTTTCTATGGAAGATGAACAAGGAAATGAAACAGAGTTTGTGATTATTGACCATATAGCAAGCGGCGGAAATCGGTATTTGCTTGTAATGGAAAGCAATCTTATAGAGCAAGAAGAAGCGGACGCCATTATATTAAAAGAAGTTGCAATCAATGCAGATGACGTCACATATGAATGGGTAGAAGAAGAAAAGGAATTTGAAAGGATTTCTGCATTATTTGCCACTCATGAAGGAGAATATGACATAAGATTAGATTAAAAAAAGGCATTGTTAAAAAAATAATATTTGTAATTTTAATATTTACTAAAAAATACAATACAATAAACAGAAAAAGCAGTATTATTTTGCAAAAATAGTCTACAAAAATCAGAAAAGATTGTTTTTGTAAATCAGAAGCACTGCTCTTTTTCTGTTGTGTTTTCTAAAAAATAAATTTGCTTTAAGGGTTTAGAAAAGGTATTTGTATGGCATACTATTTTTATACAAAACAGAACGGTAAAAGTGAGCGGATGTAAAAAAGTGGAGGAAATGAAAACAAAAATAAAAAAGGTACGAAGTATAAAAAGATTTTCTTTAAAAACATTTTAAAAGATATAACAAAGTGAAAAAGCAGTTTATTTTTTATGTGGAAAAATTTTTATATCAGCTCCTTTTGTATGGTAACAGAAAATAAAAAGGAGGTGTGTTTTTTTGGCAACAAGAAAACAAAAGCTAAAAGTAATGGCACTGGGGGGATTGGAAGAAATCGGAAAAAATATGACGGTATTAGAGTATAACAACGATATTATCGTCATTGACTGTGGATTGGCATTTCCCGAAGACGATATGTTGGGAATTGACTTGGTGATACCGGACATTACTTATTTGAAAAAAAATGAAGAAAAAATAAGAGGAATTGTATTGACTCATGGGCATGAAGACCATATTGGAGCATTGCCCTATGTACTAAAAGATTTGAATGTGCCTGTTTTTGGTACTTTGTTGACATTGGGACTGTTGGAAAATAAATTAAAAGAACATGGACTGGTCAATCATGTAACTTGTCATACAGTAGTACCGGGAGAATTTGTAAAATTGGGACAGATGAAAGTGGAATTTATACACACAAATCATTCTATTGCAGATGCAGTAGCACTTGCTATTACAACGCCTTTAGGAGTTATAGTACACACAGGAGACTTTAAAGTAGATTATACTCCTATTGATGGAGATATTATGGATATTCATAGATTTGCAGAATTAGGCAAACAGGGAGTTCTTTTGTTAATGAGTGATAGCACAAATGCAGAAAGAAAAGGCTTTACCATGTCTGAAAAATCTGTTGGATTAGTATTTGACCAAATATTTGAAGAAACGCCAAAAAATAGAATTATGGTAGCAACATTTTCTTCTAATATTCACAGAATACAGCAGATTATCAATTCTGCTCAAAGGTTTGCAAGAAAAGTAGCTATCATAGGCAGAAGTATGATTAATGCAGTCAAAACATCTTCTGAACTGGGTTATTTGAATATACCGGCCGGTATTTTGATAGATATTTCAGAAATACGCAATTTTAGCGATGAGCAGCTTGTGATTATTACAACAGGAAGTCAGGGAGAAACTATGTCTGCACTCTCCAGAATCGCGTCTTCAGAACATAAGCAAGTTACAGTAAAACCGGAGGATAAAATTATTATCAGCGCTTCTTCTATACCGGGAAATGAAAAAAATATTTTTCGTGTTATCAATGAGCTTTTGAAAAAAGGGGCGGATGTGGTATATGAAGGAATGGCGGATATTCATGTTTCCGGTCATGCTCGCCAAGAAGAATTGAAGCTGATGCTGGCATTGACAAAGCCTACTTATTTCATGCCTGTGCATGGGGAATATATGCATTTGGCAAGTCATCGGGATTTGGCCATTTCTATGGGAATGGATAAAAAAAATATTTTTTTGATGAAAACAGGCGATGTTCTTGAAATTTCAAAAAATGATGCAAAAGTAAGCGGAACTGTGCCGGTAGGACAAGTTATGGTAGACGGTTTGGGCGTAGGAGATGTAGGAAATATTGTATTAAGAGATAGAAGGCATCTATCCCAAGACGGTTTAATGGTTGTGGTTGTTACAATGGAAAAAGAAAGCGGTATTATTGTAGCAGGACCGGATATTATTTCAAGAGGTTTTGTTTATGTAAGAGAGGCAGAAGACTTGATGGAGGAAGCCAAGGGAGTTGTTATGGAAGCTCTTATGAAATGTGAGCAAAAACATATTACCGGATGGAGTTATATCAAAGGGCTGATTAAAGAAACACTCAAAAATTATTTGTGGCAAAGAACAAAACGCAGTCCTATGATTTTGCCTATTATTATGGAGGTATAAATTTTGGATGAAATCAAAGAAATGGCAATAAAATTGGGTGAAAGCATATATCACTCTGATTTGTATCAATCTTATTTATATTATAAAAATCAAGTATCCAATAAACCCGAATTACAACAAAAGATAGATGAATTAAAAAGATTGCAGCTGCAACAAGGTTTAAGAAGAAGGCAGGGAGAAGTGATATCACTGGAAGAAGAAGAAAACTTAAGCAGTGTGTATAGTGAAGTAGCACTGGATGCGGATGGATTGGGTTTTTGGGAAAGTGAAAAACAGTTTCTGACATTTCTGGCGGATATATTGGAAACAGTGGCAAAACAAGCACCCGTAGATTTTAGTTATGCTGATAATATGGAATAAAAAATAATAAAAAGGCTGTCAAAAAATTGGCAGTCTTTTTTGTTTGGATATATCAGAAATAAACATATGAAAAGCGTTTATTTTTATAGATTTGGTATAAAAGGGCGGCGATTTTGAGTATAAAAAATAAAAAACAGTTGTTTTTTGAAGGTGATCTATTCCTTTATGGAATGATATGGTCAATACCATGGTTTGCTCGTTGTATTCAAAAAGCATCACTGCCCCAAAAGTGATATTTTTTTATATTATGACTTTCGTATGAAAGACTGCTTTGCAGTCTTTCACAACCACCAGATCTGCTAGTGAGAGGAAAGCTTAGCACATACAAAATGGGGGTGCAAGTATCATATGGTTTTTACTCCAAAATATAGAGGGAAAATCATTTATTATCAATTGGGTGAAGAGAACCAAAAAATAATAAAAAATTTGTGCAAATGGGAAGAAAAATCATAGAAGGGCATAGGATCATCTACATCTTTTGGTAAAATATCATCAAAAATGAGTATAGCATCATTTATGGGGTATTTGAAAGAAAAGAGCACAATGATGCTATGCAACCGACACGCAAATTTAAAATATAAATTTGGGAATAGAAATTTTGGGGAGACTACTATGTGAGTGCAGTTGATCTGAATACAGCAAATACATAACAGAACGAGAAGAGTAATATCAAATAGAGGATAAATGAAATATAAAGCAATAGAAAGACATTTTAAGGGTAGCTGAGAATCATACCACCAAGGCTTGAACGAAGTGAAAACCACGTCTTTTAGGCGTGGTCCTGCTTACAATGGTTCGTAGCGTTATGCAAACAACATTTTGGAATCTGAAATTTGCAAAAGAACACTTCTATGTAATCAATGCTGTTTCAAACTTATCAGTCAGACCATATTTTTGACAGATTATTTGAAAAAGAATTTTTGTTTCTCCATATCTAAAAGAGAATTTTCAAGTGTTTTAAATAAAAAATGTTTTTTTGCATAAAAAGAAATGATTCTGAAAAAATATTGTATTTTATATAGATAGAACAATTTTTTAATCAAAACATAAATTTGATTCTGTCTAATGAGTTGAAAGTATAAATTGATGTTGATAAATTCTAAAATTATGATTTGTATAAAATTTGATGAAAGAATCAATGGATATTTTTAAATTACTGTCCCATTGTGTACCGCTCGTTCCATAGCAATGATATGCAAAAGGAAAGGCATAGCCTTGTTTTTGAGGAGAAAAAGCAGTGGAAAAGGGGATTATTTTGTAAAATACTATTGAGGCTCTATTTATTGTGTGAGTAATGATATTTTATATGAATTTTTTATATTTATGGATAAAAAATAAAAATATCCATGTTTGATTTTCTATAGTATCAAGAAATAGTAAACAGCAATACATTGATGTTTGCTATTTTTGATTGGTGCTTATAGCAGTAAAAATCTCTTTTGATAGAATGAAAATATTTTCCGACCGCTTTCAAAGTCAAATGAGAATTTTATTATCAATGGTATGAAAAGTGTATCTTATTCAAAATGGAGCTGTAAATATTACATCGTATTTGCTTTTAAATGCAAAAGGTTAAAAGTATACGAAAAAATGAAAACTGATATTGGAGTAATTTTAAGAAAATTGTATAAACAAAAGAAGTGTAAATATATTATAAGAGCAAGTATGCCCTAATATATTTTTATACTGCTAGTAGAAATACTGGCAAGGTTATATATGTTCATTTGTGATATTTTAAAAAGGGAAAAGTTGTTTGATAATTTTTAATAGAGATATAAATTTAAAATACGACTATGGCAATGAAGATGTTTGGGGCAGGAGATATTATGTAGATACAATAGAAACAAATGAGGAGGATAAAAGAATATATCAAAAATCAATTGCAAAAAGGTATTATAGCAATACATCGATTGTTCATAGATGAAAAGTGAAAAAGACAACTGCTTTTAGAGCTGCCTTAGAGTGTATACAAAGTAATTTTTTTATAAATGTAATATAGTGAAAAGGCTTACAAAAGGAAACGTTTCTCAAATGCAATCGGCAATCAGAATTTACTTTCCACAAAGAAAACAGAGTATTTCAAGGGATTTATCCGATGGCATGAACTGTTTATACTTCT
>DVLQ01000094.1 GCA_018715395.1 Candidatus Coprocola pullicola
ATTTGTTGTGCCAAAAAATCCATAATTATTCACATATTTTCAAAGTACATACTTTTACTAACTAAAATTCAATGTTTTTAAAAAACTACTTGATTTTTATATAGTTAGCTTCATTCTAAAATTATAATTAGCAGGTTTTATATACGAAAGTATTTTATTTATCTTTAGTAGAACTAGGTGTTTTGTTAAGCTAAAGCACCCAATCAAAACCACCTGTTGAATGGGTGGTTTGACCAACCCCTATAAGCATCTATCTCTTGTGGGCACCCCATTAAGGGGGCATTGAATAGTCTGACAACCACATTTATATCTCTGGCTGCCCCCTACTTGAGGGCACTTTTTTATCTTATTTCACTGACCTACCCATAAACGGGTCTGTAAATTCCTTTAAAGTGATTTGAGTATTCACAATATCATCTTCTAATTGATTTTTGATGTATTGTTTTATTGCCGTTTCGTATCTGCCTACTGTATCCACAAAATATCCTCTACGCCAAAAATAGCGATTTTTATACTTGTACTTTAAATTTGCATGCCTGTCAATATCATGAAACTACTTTTACTCTTTAAATATCCTATAAAACTATATATACTCAAATACAACGGAATCTCAACCAGTATATGTATAGGATTTAAACAGCATTTTGCCTCTACGATATTTACACCTTTGCTGTCACAAAGTTCTCTTAATATTCTTTCAATGTTCGTTTTTCATTTTTTATATATTACTTGTCTGGGATATTTAGGCGCAAATACAATATGATATTTACATCTCCATTTGAAATGTGATAAACTTCTTATATCATTCCTTAACAAAAACCTCCTACCTCTTATATATATTTTAGTTGCCGTACCAATTTTATGATAGCGCCGGAGGTTTCTTACTTATACTGAAGTATTTTTACCTATCTCCAGTTGAACTAGGGGTTTTGTTATACCTATTCGGCGTACAATAACAAAAAGAGATAAGGTATTTTCCCTATCTCTTTTTTTATTTAACAATTTGAAAACAGTAAAAAACCGCCTGTTGCAACCAATATCACTGCCACCAAAAATCCCCACCAAGGTATAATCAACACAATCAGCATACCACAACCGCCTGAAAACAATGCCAGCCCCAGCAAACGCTTTTGGGGCACACCGCCAAATCGTCTGCCCATACTGCCACCTCATTTTTCTTTTTTCATTAATAGTATGCTAAAAAAAGAAAATGTTTCACAGCTATTGCGCTTTAGTCTTTTGCTTTGATTACAAATAAATAACCGCTTTTGATGGAAATTTCGCATTCTTGCTGTAGCATAACATTGCTGACTGCCACAATTTCATCGTCCAATGCCAGCGTATGGTCTGTTAGAGGGTATGCAAATCCTTTTAATGTAATGCCTGTTACTTCCATAGAAAGGGGAATGGTAGAAACCAAATCCCCTTTTTTTCCATGTAGTATTATTTTTTTGTCAATTAATTCAATACAATTTTTTTCATCAACCAGCCGACCTCTTATCCCTTTTTTCACCAAGCGCAGTAACAAATGTGCATTTGCCAATGTATGGTCAAAACGGCTTCCAATGCCTCCAAACAGTATAATATCCTCTGCGCCCAGTTCTATGGCAAAGTCTAATCCCAGTTCCATGTCTGTTTCATCTTTTTTGGTAGGAAAGGTTTTGATAGGAACTCCTTTTTTTTGATAATACTCTAAGTCCTCTTTTTGACACGAATCAAAATCCCCCAAAATATAATCAGGCGTCAAACGCAATGCTCTTGTATGCTTCATGCCGCCGTCACAGCAAATGATGATATCTTCTTTTCGGATATATTCTTTACAAAAATCATATTTTTCTATTTCTGCCCCTGCAAATATAATGGCTCTCATGTCTTTTTCTCCTGTAATATTTTCAAAAACTCTTTTGCTCTTTTAGCAATATCTTCTGCACCAAATACAGCCGAGCCTGCTACAATGACATTTGCTCCCGCTTGCAGTACTTTTTCAACATTTGTCAAATCTACTCCTCCATCTACCTCAATGTCAAATAAAAGCCCTTCTTGTTTTCGTATTTTAGCAAGTTCTTCTACCTTCTGCATTTGCTCCGCCATAAATTTTTGACCGCCAAATCCGGGTTCTACTGTCATCACAAGTACCATGTCCACATCTTTTAGATAAGGCACAATTTCACAAACAGGTGTTTTGGGCTTTATAGTAATGCCGGTTTTGGCTCCTGTCTGTTTGATTTTAGAAAGCACCTCTTTGGGATTTTTAGTTGCCTCTACATGGAAATTAATGATATCCGCTCCCGCTTTACGAAAGGCTTCTATATATCTTTCCGGCTCCACAATCATTAAATGCACATCAAATATCATATCCGTATCTTTTCTTAAGCTTTGTATCACAGGAATGCCAAAAGAAATATTGGGCACAAACATACCGTCCATCACATCTAAATGGATATATTGTGTTCCCACAGCTTCAATTTCTTTTAACTGCTGTGCCGCTTTTCCAAAGTCTGCCGCCAATAACGATGGTGAAAGTATATTTTCCATGTTATTTTCTCCTTTCTTGCTCCAGTTCTTTATAAATGGTTGCATATCTGTTGTATCTTGTTTCATCAATTTTTTTTCCCAATTGCTCTTTTACAGCACAGTTTGGCTCATGAGTATGGCTGCAGCCTGTATAATAACAATTATGCACATAAGGCTGAAATTCTCTAAAATAATACTGCAATGTTTCTTCTGTAATGCCCTCTAAATGCAATGATGTAAATCCCGGAGAATCTACAATATAACTGTCTTTTCCGATTTCAATCAGCTCTGCATGGCGTGTTGTATGGCGTCCTCTTTGTATTTTTTCACTGATTGCTCCTGTTTGCATTTTAGCATGAGCAAACGCTTGATTGATTAGACTTGATTTTCCTACGCCGGAAGGACCTGCAAACACAGAAATTTTGTGATACAATGCTTCTTTTAATTTTTCTATGCCAATTTCTTTTTCTGCACTAACACAAAGCACTGTATATCCCACTAAGCTATAAAGCTCCGCCGTTTTTTCATACAATTTTTCTTTATCCTTGTCAATTTTATTGATACAAATCACAATGTCCAGCTGTTGTTGTTCTGCTAAAAGCAAAAACCGGTCTAACAAGTCTAAATTCAAATTCGGGCTTTTGGCGGCAAATACAATGACAGCTTGGTCAACATTTGCCACCCTTGGACGAATCAACTCTGTTTTTCTTTGTCTAATCACGTCTAAACTGCCCTTTTTGTTTGTTTCATCTATAATAGAAATTTCTACATAATCTCCTACTATGGGCTTAACACCTTCTTTACGAAAAATCCCTCTTGCTCGGCATTCATAAACGCCTTTTTTGGTATCAATGTAGTAAAAACCGCCTATTCCTTTTATAATCGTACCTTCCAACAATTTTTTCGCTCCTTTAGAATGCATCCGTCCACATTTGTACTCCGTCAATATAACAAATGATTTGTCCATCTCCCGACCCTGTAATCGGTACAGAAAAAGGTAATATTTTTTGTTCATCCAGCACAACCGTTTCCCCATTATCATCTATTTTTACAATTTTGACATGAGCTTGTGTAACCCCGGCCGCCGGAGGATTGACAGTATATGTTTTTGTTTTATTTCCCTGTGCCGGAGGCGTCTGGGTTGTAGTATTATCTGATGTTGTAGTATCGCCTGGCGTTGTTTGATTTTCTTGTGGTGTTTGTGTCTGGTCTGCAACTGGTCCCAAACTAATTACCAAACTTACTTCCGTGCCCTCTGGCACTTCTTCTCCCACTTGCTTTGTCTGTGTTATCACAATGCCTGCTTCTACTGTATCGCTTTCTATTGTTGTAATATCTCCTACTTTTAATTTAGAAGATTGTAATGCTTTTTCTGCTTGAGCCTGTGTCAAGCCTTCTACCCTTGGCACAATGGAAAATTTTTCTTCCTGTCCTCTAGAAACAACAATACTGATATTAGAAGCTGTTGTAATTTCTTCTCTCGCATTGGGCGTTTGTTCTATTACCATGCCCATTTCTGCCTCTTCATCATATTCATAGGAAACTGCCGGTTCTTTTCCGGTGATCTGTTTGATTTCTTCTTTTGCCTCATCTTCTGTTTTTCCAATCACATTAGGCATAAGCTGGGGCGTTTCTTCCTGTGTTTCGGCTCCTAAGCTAATGGTAACGCCTACTTCCATACCTTTTTTGATTTCTGCATTTTCCTCTTGAGATTGTTCTATAATGATGCCTTTGTCATATCTTTCGCTGTAATCTTGTTTTTGCTGTACCACTCGATAGCCTGCTTTTTCTGCAATTTCCTGTGCCGTTTGTAAATCCATGCCTATAAAAGATTGTACGATAACCTTCTCATCTGCACCAAACAATCCCATTTTTGTTCCAAAAGCTTTCACGCCAACAGCGCTAATCAATGCAATAATAATAAGCGCAGTCGCTACTGCCGCCACAACCACTTTTCTTTCTTTTCCTCTCTCATATGCCTCTTCATAGACTTCTTCTCTTCTGGGATTTCTTTTTTGCTGCATACTAAATTGAGGGCGTCTGCTTCTTTTGACAGGTTCTGCCTGTTCATATTCATTTTCAAAATCATCATCTTTTGAAATACGAAGCCCTCTTGACGGTTGCTTTTCTTGTCTTCTCATAGCTTCCTCCATTAGGGGTTGTTGGTTTATTTCTTCTCTAAGCTGTTCCTGCCTTCTGGCTTCAGCTTGTTTTCTGCTGTTGTCTACTGCAGAAAGATATTCTATTTCAGGCTGTCTTAATGTTCTTCTTTGTGAATTTGAAGATACTTGTGTAAAATTATGATTGATATCATTTTTTGCTTTTGTCAGATCTTCAATCATTTCTTCTACTGTAGCATATCTTTCATCGGATTTTTTTCTTGTTGCTTTTTTAATAATCGCTTCTAGGCTTGCTGATACCTTTGGATTGTACTGTCTTATATCAGGAAGTTCTTCATTGATTTGTTTCATAGCAACAGCTACAGAAGTATTGGCCTGAAAGGGAAGTTGTCCTGTCACCATTTCAAACATTGTAATGCCAAGAGAATAGATATCGCTTTTTTCATCTACATAGCCGCCTCTTGCTTGTTCCGGAGAAAAATAATGCACAGAACCCATTGCTGTGGTACTGGTAGCCATGGTTGCACCGTTTGCAGCTCTTGCAATGCCAAAATCGGTTACTTTTACAATACCATCTGTACCTACCAGTATGTTTTGTGGTTTAATATCTCTATGTACAATATGGTTTTTATGAGCATGAGAAATGGCAGACGCTATTTGTAACGCTACATTTACCGTTGATTTTGTATCAAAGGGAGCTTTTTCTTTAATGGCTTCTTTTAAAGTATCTCCATGAATATATTCCATTACAATAAAATAAATAGTTCCATCTTGCCCTACATCATAAACACGCACAATATTGGGGTGGGAAAGACGTGCCGCTGCCAGTGCTTCCGAGCGAAACCGAGCAATAAACTCCTCATCTCCTATAAACTCTTCTCGGAGGATTTTCACTGTCACATAGCGTTGTAATTTTTCATCTCTGCCACGAAACACAATCGCCATACCGCCAGAACCTATTTTTTCCAATAATTCATATCTGCCTGCTAACACAGTGCCTATTGCCAACATGGCGTTCACCTCCTTATAATTCTATTAATATCAATGAAATATTATCCAAACCGCCCTTTTCATTGGCAAGAGCTGTCAAGTCCTCTACCTTTTGCTGTATCGGCTCTTTTTTTGATAATATTTTTGTCATTTCTTCTACAGAAAGCATACCGCTTAATCCATCTGTACAAAGTAATATTTGCTCTCCCGAATGAACTTCTTCAAGCACTGTATCTGCCTCCACATCTTCTTTAATGCCTATGGCTCTTGTAATAATATTTCTTTTTGGGTGAACTTCTGCCTCCTGTAGTGTAATGCTGCCGCTTTTTACCAGTTCCATCACATAAGAATGGTCTGTAGTAAGCTGTTTTAGCTGATTTTGTCTAAAAAGATAAGCTCTGCTGTCTCCAACATAAACAATAAAAACTTTGCCGTTTTCTATCACTGCCGCTACTAGCGTAGTCCCCATATCCATAAATATCACGTCTTGTTTGGCTTTTTCAAATACGGCTTTGTTGCATTGTACAATTGCTCCTACCATTTTGTCCAAAATCTCTGTATCTTGTGTTTCTTTCATGGCTTTAACAAATGCTGAAATTGCGGTGCTGCTTGCTACTTCTCCGGCACTGCATCCTCCCATACCGTCTGCTACCAAATATAATTGCTCCTGTTCATCAATATATATAGCATCTTCATTATTTGTTCTTTTCATACCAATCACACTGCTGCCTGCTGCTTTCATCAATACACCTCCTTAAAAATACATAACAAAACTATTCTATACTTTGATACTCTTTGCGTAATTGTCTGCAAACTGCGTCTATATCACTGCCCAGTTTTTTTCTAATGCTAACTGCAATCCCTCTTTACTCTATTTGTCCTGCAAAATTTTTTACTTGCTTTTCACTGCTGTTTATATCATTTTTTCTATATTTTGATACCCTCTGCGTAATTGCCCGCAAGCGGCGTTCCTATCACTGCCCTGTTTTTTTCTAATAGTAATTGCAATCTCTATTTGTTCTGCAAAATTTTTTACTTACTTTTGACTGCTGTTTATATCATTTTCTCTATATTTTGATACCCTCTGCGTAATTGTCCGCAAGCGGCATCTATATCACTTCCCTGTTTTTTTCTAATAGTAATTGCAATCTCTATTTGTTCTGCAAAATTCTTTAATTGCTTTTGACTGCTGTTTATATCATTTTCTCTATATTTTGATATCCTCTGCGTAATTGTCCGCAAGCGGCGTCTATATCACTGCCCAGTTTTCTTCTAATAGTAATTGCAATCCCTATTTGACCAGTAAAATTCCTCACTTGCTTTTGACTGCTTTTTATATCATTTTTTCTATATTTTGATACCCTCTGCGTAATTGTCCGCAAGCCGCGTCTATATCACTGCCCAGTTTTCTTCTAATGGTAACTTCAATCCCTCTTTGCTCTATTAGACGAGCGAAATTCCTCACTTGTTGCTCACTGCTTCTTATATAATTTCTTTCTTTTACATCATTTACAGGAATCAAATTTACGTGACAAAGCATATGATGTAATTTTGAAGCCAATTCTATTGCGCAATCATCACTGTCATTAACCCCTTTAATCAAAGCATACTCAAATGTGATTCTTCTTTTTGTTTTATCGCTGTATTCTTTACAAGCCTTAAGCAATTGCTCCATACTATATTTTTTTGCAATGGGCATAATTTGGCTGCGTATGGCATCATTTGGCGCATGCAGTGAAACAGCCACTGTAATCTGCAAATTTTCTTCCATTAACTCATATAATTTTTCAACCAAGCCACAAGTAGAAAGTGTGATATGCCTCTGCCCCAAATGAAGACCTTGCGGGTCGTTTGCCAGTTTTATAAAATTAATGACATTATCATAGTTGTCAAGGGGTTCTCCGCTGCCCATAAGCACCACGCCGGAAATACGTTCTCCTACATCCTTTTGTATTTCATAAATTTGAGAAAGCATTTCTCCTGCTGTCAAATTTCGTTCTACTCCCTCTAAAGTAGACGCACAAAAACTGCATCCCATACGACAGCCTGCCTGTGTTGAAATACAAACTGTGTTGCCATAATCATATTGCATCAAAACACTTTCAATCACAGAACCGTTTTCCAGCAAAAAGAGATATTTTCTTGTGCCATCTATTTTTGAAACCAGTTTTTTGACTTCCTTTGCGCCTGCAATTTTACCATTTTCTTTTAGTTTTTCTCTCAATGTTTTGGAAAGATTTGTCATATGGTCAATGTCCGTTATTTGCTTTTTATGAAGCCAATGAAAAATTTGCTTTGCTCTAAAAGCCGGCTCTCCTATTGTTTGCAGAAATGCTTTCCATTGCTCTATTGTCATAGAAAGCATATCCATTTTTACCATAGATTGTTACTCCTTTCGTTTCAAACGGCAAATAAAAAACCCGTCCGTATAATGTATATGAGGATATAATGTAATATATCCCATTTTTTTTGTTTCAGATTGTATGGTATTGGGCAAAAAAGGGGTGATATCCTCTGTTTGATAATTTTGATTTTCTTGCAAAAACCATTCTATATTTTTTTCATTTTCTTTTTTGCATAACGTACAGGTACTATATACCAAAACGCCGCCTTTTTTTACATATTTAGCCGCCTGATGTAATATTTGTCTTTGCAGTATAACAAGGCTGTCAATATCATTTCCATTTTTTTTCAAACGAATATCAGGCTTTTTTCTCATCAAGCCTAATCCGGAACAAGGCGCGTCCACTAATACTTTATCAAAAAAATACTGAAACTGGGGCTGATAAATACTGCCATTTTGTAACTTTGTATCAATAATAGAAATGCCCAGTCTTTTTGCTCCTTCCTGAAGCAATTCCAATTTATGTTCATGAATATCACAACAATAAATACGACCTTTATTCTGCATTTTCTCCGCCATCAAAAAACTTTTTCCTCCAGGGGCGGCGCACATATCTAATATGACGTCATTTTCCTTTGGAGCAAGCACCGTCACAGCTGTGATGGAGCTTTCATCCTGCACATGAAATTTGCCCTGCTTAAAAGCATTCATTTTTCCCATATCTGATGTTTTAGATAAATGCAGTGCCATATCATAATGATACCCTTCTTTGACCCAAATACCTTCTTGCTCTAATTCCTTTTTTAAACTTTCTTTTGTGGTCAGCAATGTATTGACTGCAATCGTAACATCAGGAGAAACATTATTTTGTTTGCAAAGAGCTTTTACAAAATCATAGTCCTTATCATGCAGCCACATTTTTAAAAGCCATTGAGGATGAGAATATTTCAAAGAAAGATATTGTAAAGGATTTTCTTTTTCTTGGGGCAACACAATGGTATCTTTTTGTCTGATTATATTTCTCAAAACACCATTTGTAAAACCCGCTAATTTGGACAATCCTCTTTTTTTAACCAAATTGACTGCCTCATTGCAAAGTGCATTTTCTGGCACATTCATAAAAAAGAATTGATATACCGCTGTACGCAGTACAGCCAATATCCAAGGTTTCATTTTTTCTGTTTTTAATTTGGAAACATTGTTGATTACAAAATCAATGTAATATAAATTTCTTAAACAGCCATTTACCAGCTCTGTTACAAATGCCCTGTCTTTTTTTGACATAGCACCATTTTGGCGAAGTATTTTTTGTAATACGGTTGTATTGTATCCTTCTTCTTTTAAAATTGTTACAAGAGCCTCTGCTGCAATTTCTCTTGGGTTTATTTGTATTGTCATGATTCTTCTCCCATATTTTCATACAATTCTGTTACGTTAAAATGATATAGACAACAACTCCTTATTAAAAGTACAATAAAATGAACTAAAATACTGTTTCTCTTAAAAAGAAGCTGTTACTATGCATAAATATAATCATTACTTTTAAAGATTTTGCTATTTCTTGTCATCATTGTTTTTCTCATTGCCTTTATCATTAATGGAAAGATAATGATAAATATCAAAAATATATTTGCCGCAAATTTCTCTACTTTTATTTTCATATTAAGTTAATAGAACTTTCATACTCTTATAAAATACTATTTTACATGATAGCGTCAGTCATATCAACTACTTTTGTTTTTTGTTTTTTTAAAATTATCTTTCAAACGAAACATTGACTCACTCAAGTGATTTTGAGTATGCAAGCATAGCTGTATATTCTTGGTATATAATGAAATAGCATCACCAATCCGCCAGTTGCATCTTCTGCCACTGACTGCTTTTTCTAAGCGTTTTTTTACTATCTATTGTACTATTGTTACAGCATTTACCAACTGCATCAATGTTATAATCTGTTGAGCAAAACTTTTACTTTTTGTACTTATTGTTTTTCCAATTATTTGTATATCATAATACCTTTTTACAGTTGTCTTAAAATTTCTTTACTGATAATTAAGATTTGGAGGAGTATTTCTATGCAACAATATTGATTTTATAAATCTCTCTTTCATTATTTTTTTATTATCGGCATACTATCCATAATACAAGCAGTTTGTTACATTTACTTGGGAATACTGCATATCTAATATGCCAGTTTATTGATACAAAAAATAACCATCTGCCCAGCGGATAGTTGTTTCTATGGGGGCATAACTCTCCGTTTCTGGCTTATACATAAACGCATAATCCAGTTTGCCAACCGCCCCTGTATTATCGGCTATCCTTAAAAATATTTTCTAGTACCAGATGTTCTTTTCATTGCTCTTTTCTTAATTGATTCGCTATATATTCAGCTATTGTATGTACATTTTTTGCTGCTATATCATAGCCTTTAGACCAAAATTCTATATTGATATTTTCACTCACTAAATTGTTCATACAACGTCGTACTGCTTTTTCCTTTCCAATGCTCCATAAAACTTAATACACTTATTTGAAGTGGTGTTTTTACCAGCATATATACATGCTCCGTATATACTTCTGCCTTTGATATATTCATTCCTTTCCACTCACATAATATTTCCCCTATTGATTTAACAAAACACTTTTCTCCTAGTATTTTAGAAGCAATTACTATGTAATATTTGCAATTTTATTTTGTATGCAATAAATTATGTATATCCGTCATACCCATATATAGATTTTCACTATTTTCTGTAGTTGGCAAACCGTAATTCTATTATAGTGTGAAGGAGTTTTTACTTCTTCCTCAACGTCAAAAGTTTTTTGAATCACACATCTAACCAGTAGTTTTCTTTGCACAAAAAGACCTTTGACAAAATATTGCCAAAGGTCTTTTTATTATTCTCTGTTTCCACGTCCTCCTGCCAAAGCAAGCAGTCTTAATAGGTTTACAATGGCTACCGCCGTAGCCGCAACATAGGTAGAAGCTGCTGCTGTCAAAACTTTTTTGGCACCGCTTAATTCAGCGCCATGCAAATAATCCTGTTCTTCCAGCATATGAAGTGCTCTTCTGGAAGCATCAAACTCTACAGGCAGCGTTACCACACTAAATAATACAACGATTGAAAAAAGAGCAATCCCTATCAATATCAAAGTATGTCCCCAGTTTTGGCTAATCAGCAATCCAATCAGCACAAGAGGAATGGAAAGATTAGAACCAATTCTTGTCATAGGAACCATAGCACTTCTTAACCACAAAAAACCATAGTTTTCTGCGTGTTGTATGGCATGACCTGTTTCATGAGCAGCCACTCCAAGTGCTGCAACCGACGTACTGCCATATACTGTTGAAGATAATCTCAGTACTTTATGACTAGGGTCATAATGGTCTGTCAAATTTCCTCCTATTTGTTCTATTCTCACATCATAAATGCCGGCTCTTTCCAGCATCTGCCTTGCTACTTCTGCCCCTGTTAAGCCTTTAGTGTTTCTTATTTTAGAATATTTATTATAAGTACCGCTGACACGTACTTGTGCTACAATACTAAATATAGCAGCAATTATAAATAAACCAAAATAAGGCGTATAAAATCCAAAAAAAATAATAATCCCTCCATTTAATCAAAATGATTCTATTATATTAAAATGATATAGACAACAGCTCCTTATTGAAAGTACAATAAAATTAATTAAAATACTGGTTCTCCTCGGAAAAGAGCTGTTATTATGCATAAATATAATCATTACTTTTAAAGATTTTGCTATTTCTTATCTTCATCGCTTTTCTCATTGACTTTATCGTTATGGAAAAGATAATAATGGGTATGGAATCTACTTTGGATATGATTTCTATTTTTTTATTCATAGCCATTTTCAGGTGTTAGCTTTTATTTGTATACCCTTTTTTATAATTGTATTTTTATTTTCATGTTAAGTTAACAGAACCACCAAAGTATTATTTTTTTCTTTTTATAACATACGACGCGGCTTTATTTTTGTCTGCTTTATTCCAAAATAGTACCAATCTCCATTTTATTTCCCCTTAAATAAGCGTCTGCTCCCATTCTTTTTTTCCCTTTTGCCTGTACTTCCGTCACCAAAAGACTGCCGTCACCGGTTCTCACTACAAAGCCTTTTTTGACAATGGCTGTAATTTCCCCTGTTCTACCAGCCATTTGCTGTGTTGTTTCAGCCTGCCAAATTTTAATAACTTCTCCTTTATAAACAGTATATGCTGTTGGCGCCGGATCTAAACCATGAATCAAATGGATAATCTCTTGGCAATTTTTTGACCAGTCGATGTGTCCCATTTCTTTTGTCAGCATAGGAGCATAGGTGGCTTCTTCCTCTTTTTGAGCAACTGCTTGTATTGTGCCATTTTTCA